>JARDZH010000266.1 GCA_029240955.1 Pseudomonas sp.
GAAGAAGATCTTCAGGAACAGCGCAGTCACGCCAATGATCGCCCACAACAGCAAATGCAGCGGATCACCGGTGGTGCCGTAGCTGAGCAGCAAGGTCAGGGCCATCAGGATCATCTGCACGATGATTGCCAGTACCAGCGACGACATGTCCAGCCCGAACAGGCTGGGAATGATCCGGCGCAGCGGTTTGAGCAAGGGCTGGGTGGCACGCACCGCAAACTGGCTCAACGGGTTGTAGAAGTTGGCGCGCACCAGTTGCAGTACGAAACGCAACAGGATGATCAGCAGGTAAAGGCTGCCGAGGGTTTGCAGGATGTAAATTGCAGCGGTGTTCAGTCCGATCATCGAATCTGCTCCGTCATAGACCTGAAATTATTTGCCCAGCTGTTCGGCGAGTTCGCCCGCGCGGTGGTCGGCGGCCGTCAGCGCCGTTTCGACCAGCGCTTCGAAGCCACCTGCCTGGAATGCTTTGATGGCAGCTTCGGTGGTGCCGCCAGGCGACGCGACGCGGCGGCGCAGTTCTGCCGGGTCCGAGTCGCTGCCGGATGCGATGAGAGAAGAGCCCAAGGCGGTTTGCAGGGTCAGCTTGCGAGCGATGTCTTCCGACAGGCCCAGCTTTACGCCTGCGGCGGTCATGGCTTCCATCATCAGAAAGAAGTAGGCAGGGCCGCTGCCCGACACCGCCGTCACGGCGTCCATCTGTTTTTCCTGATCGACCCATACCGCGATGCCCACAGCCGACAGCAACTGCTCGGCCTGTGTGCGCTGCTTCGCGCTGACCTTGTCGGTGGCGTACAGGCCGCTCGCGCCCTGGCGCAGCTGCGACGGCGTGTTGGGCATGCAGCGCACGACCGGTTGATCGCCTAGCCATTGAGTCATGCTGGCGCAGGTGATTCCGGCGGCGACGGACACGACCAGTTGCTCGGGCTTGAGACTTGGCTTGAGCGCCTGACAGACACTTTTCATCAGTTGCGGTTTGACCGCCAGCACGACGACGTCCGCGCCTTCGATGGCTTGAGCATTGTCGGCAAACACCTTGATGCCGTGTTCGTGAGCAATGCGCTCGCGGGTTTCGGCGCCCGGTGCGCTGGCGCGGATCAGCGATGCTTCGACGCCTTGGGCGCGCAGCCCGCCGATGATGCAGGCAGCCATGTTGCCGGCGCCGATGAAGGCGATACGAGTCTTGCTCATGAGGAGATCCTTGTATGCAAAGTTATGGCTGGCCGTAGTCGCGGGCACCGAAAAGGGCGGTGCCGATCCGGACCCAGGTCGCGCCTTCGGCGATGGCGGCTTCCAGATCGTGGCTCATGCCCATGGACAGTGTGTCGAGCGGCAGATCGAGGCTCTCCTGCAAGGTACGGACCGCGGCGAACGCAGCGTGCTGCGCGCCTGCGTCATCCGTAGGCTCGGGAATGGCCATCAATCCGCGAAGTTTCAGACGCGGCAGAGCGCTGATCGCGGCAACCAGTGCCGGCAGATCCTGAGGCGTGCAGCCGGATTTGCTCGCCTCGCCACTGATGTTTATCTGGATACAGATGTTGAGCGGCTCCAGACCTTCCGGCCTTTGGTCGGACAAGCGCTGGGCGATCTTCAGACGATCCACCGAATGCACCCAGGCGAAATTCTCGGCGATTGCACGCGTCTTGTTCGATTGAATGGGGCCGATGAAATGCCAACACAAGGGCAGGTCGGCAAGATCGGCCTGTTTGCCCAGGGCTTCCTGCAGGTAGTTCTCACCAAAGTTGCGCAGGCCCGCCGCAAAGGCTTCGCGGATCGCCTGCGCAGGTTTGGTCTTGCTCACGGCCAGCAGCCCGATGGATTCGGGGGCGCGCTGCGCAGCGAGTGCCGCGGTGCGTATTCGCGATTCGAGCGTTGAAATGTTCGCTGCTATCGTGGACATTGATTTGTGCCGGCAAGCCTAAAGTCTGCGGCATTCTATGTGATTGAGGAGCTGTATGGATATTACCGAACTGCTGGCGTTCAGTGCCAAACAGGGCGCGTCGGACTTACACCTCTCTGCGGGTCTGCCGCCGATGATCCGCGTTGATGGCGATGTGCGCCGCATCAACCTGCCGCCGCTCGATGCCAAGCAGGTCAAGGCGCTGATCTACGACATCATGAACGACAAGCAGCGTCAGGACTTCGAGGAACATCTTGAAACGGATTTCTCGTTCGAAGTGCCGGGCGTTGCGCGCTTCCGGGTCAACGCGTTCAACCAGAACCGCGGCGCGGGCGCCGTATTCAGGACCATTCCGTCGAAGATCCTGAGCATGGAAGATCTCGGCATGGGCAGCGTGTTTCGCAAGATCGCGGACGTGCCACGCGGTCTGATTCTGGTCACCGGGCCCACCGGGTCAGGCAAGTCGACGACGCTGGCGGCCATGATCGACTACCTCAACAGCAACAAGCACCATCACATCCTCACCATCGAGGACCCGATCGAGTTCGTTCACGAATCGAAGAAGTGCCTGGTCAACCAGCGCGAGGTCCACCGCGATACACACGGCTTCAATGAAGCGCTGCGCTCAGCCTTGCGTGAGGACCCGGACGTGATTCTGGTGGGGGAGCTGCGCGATCTGGAAACCATCCGCCTGGCGCTGACCGCTGCCGAAACCGGTCACCTGGTCTTCGGCACGCTGCACACCACGTCGGCTGCCAAAACCATCGACCGGGTGGTGGATGTGTTCCCCGCGCAGGAAAAATCCATGATCCGCTCGATGCTGTCCGAGTCGCTGCACGCTGTGGTGTCGCAGTCTCTGCTCAAGAAAGTGGGCGGCGGGCGGGTAGCGGCCCATGAAATCATGATGGGCACGCCTGCGATTCGTAACCTGATCCGTGAGGACAAGGTCGCGCAGATGTACTCGGCGATTCAGACCGGGGGTTCGACAGGCATGCAGACGCTGGACATGTGTCTGGCGGACCTGGTGAAGAAGGGGTTGATTACCCGCGAAAGCGCTCGCGAGAAAGCGAAGGTGCCGGACAACTTCTAAGCGTTGGAAAGGCAAGGCCTGCCGAGCGGCAGGCCTGTTTCGATCAGCGCTGAACGACGCGCAGCTCGTTGCTCTGCTTGGGCAGGACGCGTTTGGCGATCTTGTAGTGGCTGTTCCAGTACGGCTTCTTGAGCGTGTCGACAGTCACTTTCTTGCCGCGACGCGGCGCGTGGACGAAGCGGTCATTGCCCAGATAAATGGCGACGTGGTTGATATTGCGGCTCTTGATGTTGAAGAACAGCAGATCACCCGGCTTCAGATCCTTGCGATCGATCTTCTGCCCTTGCGTCTGAGCCATGGCCTTGGAGGTGCGCGGCAGATCCAGCTCGCGAACATCGTTGAAGGCGTATTTGACCAGCCCGCTGCAATCCAGACCCTTGCCAGGCGTGGTGCCGCCCCAGCGATAAGGCGTGCCGACTGCTTGCAGGGCGCGTTTGACGACCGCATTGCCTTGTTTGGCGCTGGTGATGGCAGCGGCCTTGGCGGTTGCGGAGCGAGGGGAATTCTTTCGCGAGAACGGCATCTGAGCATCGCGATCATTCTGGATCTGCAATGGGATGGTGGCCATGTTCACAGGCGTAGTGCGGGTAGCGACGGTCGGCGAAAATTGACCCTTCGCCGTAAGGCCGGTGAAGCTCGCAGGTAATTGTTGCTCACGATTGGTGGCGTGGGCGGCCAGTGGCATCAACAGGCAGATGGTCAGCCATGTCTTGAAAAAAGGACGCATTGGATAGGCTCGTGGTGATCAGCGCGCAACTTTATAACAGCTTTTTTTGGGATCCCGATCCCTTTTGTCGACTTGATCACACTCGCACCGTTGCAAAATATGCGACAGACTCTTTCTTGTTTCGACGTAATCCCTTTGGTAACAAGGGTTTGACGCCAAGAAAGCGCTTAGATGCCATACGTCGGAATAGTTCCCCAAAGTCACACGATTCCCATCTATTTTTTTCTATCGCGGTAAAGAGGTGTTACATGAACGACTATCGATCCGACACGCATAGCAAGGTATTGGGCTACCTGTTGTGGATTTTCGGGTTTCTGGGAGCGCATCGTTTTTATTACGGCAAGCCAGTGACCGGCACGATCTGGTTTTTCACCTTTGGCTTGTTCGGGATTGGCTGGCTGATCGACCTGTTTCTGATTCCCAGCATGGATCGTCAGGCAGATTTGCGCTTCACACCAGGCTCGACCGATTACAGCCTGGCGTGGGTTCTGCTGACATTTCTGGGGTTGTTCGGCGTGCACCGCATGTACCAGGGCAAGTGGATCACCGGGATCATTTACCTGCTGACTGGCGGATTGTTTCTGGTCGGCGTGCTGTATGACTTCTGGACGCTGAATGATCAGGTGTCGATGAAGAACGCTCAGCAGAGTTGAGCCGGTTTTTGGGAAGTAGACGCGGCATTGGTTCCGTCTGTCCCGCCCCTTCGCGAGCAAGCTCGCTCCTACGAAAAACGGTCGGTGCGCGTATTCAGCTACGCGGAGAACATTGTGAACGACAGGCCTGACGCGGTCTGTGTAGGAGCCAGCTCGCTGGCGAAGCGGTCTCCAGGCCACACACATCTGGTGTCCGCCCCGGCACTCCGCGAGCAAGCTTGCTCCTGCGAAAATCAGCTTATGACGCCACAGTCAGGCGCTATAGCTGATACGCCCATCCACCAACGTGTAACGCACGGCTCCCGGCAGGCAATGGCCGAGGAACGGGCAGTTATCGCCTTTGGACAGCCA
>JARDZH010000267.1 GCA_029240955.1 Pseudomonas sp.
TGCACATCTTCGACCTGTCGCTGCCGGTCAAGAATCTGTTCTTTTCGGTATTGATGGTGATCTATATCGGCTTCCTGATCCCGGTGATGATCGACCAGCTGGCGGAGTTTCGCGGCACGGTCGAGGTGCTCAAGAATCTGGCAGGTGGAACATGAACCGCGTCCAGTCGAGGGCCTCCGGTGAGCGATAGCAGCGAGGAGAAAAGCCAGCCGGCCACGGACAAGAAACTGCGCGACGCGCGCAAAAAAGGCCAGGTCGCCAAGAGTCAGGATCTGGTGTCTGGCATGGTCATTCTGCTGTGTACCTTGTGCATCGCCGTGCTGCTGCCACGCGCGCAGGCGCAGGTCACCGCGCTGATCGACCTGGCAGCGCTGATCTATATCGAACCGTTCGCGACGGTGTGGCCACGGCTGCTCGATCATGCCGAACAGATCGTCATTACCATCACGCTGCCGGTGGTCGGCGTCACCGTTGCGGCGGTGGTGCTGACCAATATCGTGACCATGCGTGGCGTGGTGTTTTCGGTCGAGCCGATCAAACCCGACATCAAGCGGATCAACCCCGCCGAGGGCTTCAAACGCATCTTCGCCATGCGCAACTTGGTGGAGTTTCTCAAGGGGCTCGCTAAGGTGCTGATGCTCGGCCTGGCGTTCTATGTGGTCGGCCGGCACGCCTTGCAGGCGCTGATGGAGTCTTCGCGCTGTGGCGCAGGCTGTATCGAGTCGACCTTTTATCTGGTGCTCAAACCCTTGGTGTTTACCGTGCTCGCGGCCTTCCTGCTGGTGGGCGCGGTGGACGTGCTGATGCAGCGCTGGCTGTTCGGTCGCGACATGAAGATGACCCGCAGCGAGCAGAAGCGTGAGCGCAAGGACGCTGATGGCGACCCGACGATCAAGCGCGAACGTCAGCGCCAGCGGCGCGAGATGCAGGCGCTGGCCACCAAGCTCGGCCTTGGCCGCGCGTCGCTGATGATTGGCTGTCCGGGCGGCTGGGTGGTCGGCGTGCGTTACGTGCGGGGCGAAACTCCGGTGCCGATCGTGGTCTGTCGCGCCGCGCCGCAGGAATCGGCTGCCTTGCTGGCCGAAGCCGCGCCCTTGGGCATTGCGCTATGGCCCGTGGATGAACTGGCCGCGCAAGTCGCCAAGCGCAGCGTCCCCGGCGACCCGGTGCCGGAAAACACCTTTCAGGCCGTGGCCGATGCGCTGGTCGCGCATCGGTTGATCTGATTTTAAATCCCTGGATTGCCGGTCAATGCATCGCCGAACGCGGCCGGCTGGAGGGCGTCGCGGGCGCGGTCTTGAGGTGATTCAGATCGGTATTGATGCGCCAGGCCCAGAAATGGGTGCCATCTTCCCGCGCGATTTCCAGTGCCTGTGACAACAGGCGACGGACCTCTTCAAGCGGGTATGCGTGAGGCATGCTGTGCATCAGTTGCGCCTTGATGCGCATCAGCTCCGGCAAATACCAGCGGTCCTGACGGCTGACCGCGGTCTGATGCAGTTCATCCAGAGTTTCCAGCGCCAGCGGCTCGAGACCCAGCGCTGCCAGCCCCTGCGCGTATTCGACGTGAAGCATTGCGTGCAATGGCGTCTGCGCGCTGTTGCGCAGCTGATTGAGCGCTTCGCCCAATTGTGGGACGCCCGTTGTCGCGTCACCTTCGCGGATGGCCACGACACTCTCGTAGCACAGCATCAGATCACGCCAGATCGGCAGCGACTGACGGGCCATGCTTTCCTTGAGCTGGTCGAGGAAACGCCGGGTCTTGTGCAAGGTACCCGCGATGATGGTCGCCGGAATCGCGCTGATCGCGAGCGTGTACCACAGCGTCGCGGGATGACTGAGGGCCACCGCCTGTTGCAGGTTGGTGTCCAGCGTCACCATCGCCTGACCGATATTGCCTTCGAGCAACTGCACCTGAGCTTTGAGCGATTGTGCGGCGATGCGCTGGTCGAAGTGCATGTCGACGATGTGCGACGCCAGTGACAGCGGAGCGCCGAGCGCTTCGTTGATCGCCTGACCGGCGCCTTGCATGTCGCCCATGTAAAACGCGCTGGTGGCGCGCATGCGCTTGCCCAGCAGCACACAGTCGGCGACGCGTGGGTCCTTGCCCAGTGCGAGAAAACGCTCGGCGACCTGCCGGGCTTCGGGGTGCTGATTGGTGCAGCACAGGTCGTTCCACAACCCCCACAAAGAACGCAGACGATGTTCGGAGTCGTCCAGCGCTTCGGCGTCTTCGCCAACTTGTTGCCAGACGTCGCGCATCTTCTGGCCTGCACCATAAGTGAGCATCAGGATGCTGCCGGACACCGTGAGCAGGCGCATGCGCTGGCGGCGATCCATCTGTTCGACTTCCACATGGCGGGGCAGGCCACGATTGACCCAGTCGTAGTATTCGCCGATCAGCGACAGCCGCAGCCATAACGGTGAGCTGAGCAATGTCAGTTCGATGCCCAGCTGACGGTTGCCTTGCGCAGAATAGGCCCAGGCGAGCGCCGCCCGCACGGTGTCGATTTCCACGCCGTAACGGCGGGTCCAGGCGTCATGAGTCAGTTGCTCCAGATCGATCCGCGCGCCGTCCAGCAAGCGCAGCGCCCAGTTGGCGTGGGCGCTGTGCAACCGGTCAACGTCGTCCAGCGCGAACAGCTTTTCCCGGGCATAGAGGCGGGTGGTTTCCAGCAACCGGTAGCGTTTGCCCTGCTCGTGCTCGACGGTGGCCAGCAGGGATTTGTCGAGCAGGCTTTCGATCATCGGCAGCGTCATGCGCACGTCCGGCAGACCGATATTGACGATGGCCATGACGCCGTCGAGGGTGAAGGAGCCGTTGAAGATCGACAGCTGCCGTAGCAATGCCTGCTCGTCCGGAGACAGCACGCCGTAGGTCCAGTCCAGCGCGGCGCTCAACGATCGCTGACGCGGTAACGCGGTGCGCCGGCCGGTCATCTGCAGGCGGAAACTGCCGTCGAGCAGGCCGACCAGATCACGCAGACCGAAAGTCCGGACCCGTGCGGCGGCCAGCTCGATGGCCAGCGGGTTGCCGTCCAGCTTGCGGCAGATAGCGGCGACGGCATCGGTGTCGCTGTCGTCGAACACGAAGTCCGGGTCCTGCTCCTTGACCCGGGCGATGAACAGCGCCACGCCGGAAAACGTCATCGCCTGGCTCGCGCTCAGGGTCAGGTGGTCATGAGGCACGCGTAGCGGCGCGAGTTCGTGCACCCATTCTCCCTCGGCACGCAGCGGCTCACGACTGGTGACCAGAATGCAGCACAGCGGCGCGTTCATCAGCAGGGTTTCGACGGCGGCGGCGGTCTCGTCCAGCACATGCTCACAGTTGTCGAGGACCAGCAAATGCGGGCGCTCGGTGAAACCGGGCGGCAGATTGCTGAGCGGATGATCGGTTTCCGCCCCCAGACCCAGCGCGCAGGCAATCATGCCCTGAATCGGCTGAGCGGACGAAACCGGCGCCAGATCGACGAAACCGTAAGCCTGGGAATAGCGAGGCGCCAGGTTCTCAGCAACTGCCAGCGCAACGGTGGTTTTGCCGACACCGCCCGGGCCGGTCAGCGTCAGCAGCCTTCGGGATACGGTCAGCTCGGCCAGTTGCTGGATCAGCTTGTCGCGGCCAAGCAGCTGGCGTTTGGGCACAAGTACGGGGGCGACAGCTTCCGGCTGAACGATGACCGAGCCCGGTTGCGGTTGCCTGACCGGTGCGGTGAACCGGTAGCCTCGGCCAGGCACGGTCACGATGTAGTCGACGTTCTCTTCGTCACTCAGGGCGCGGCGCAACGCAACGATCTGCGCGCGCAAATTGCATTCCTCGACGACAGCCTTGGGCCAGGCGAGGGAAAGCAGCTCGGATTTTTCGAGCAATTCGCCAGGCCGCGCTGCCAGCGCTACCAACAGTGACATCGCACGGCTACCTAACGGAACGGGCTCGTTGTGTTTGAACAGCAGATGCTCGCGAGGCAGCAGCACAAAAGCACCAAAGCAGACCGCGTCTTCGCGCTGCAAGTGCTCTTGAGACTGGAGATTGGCGTGTTCCTGCGGACCGTTTGCTTCGTAATCCATGGTTAGACCTGTATCAGAAGTATCTGCAGAGCTTCTACCGTGTAGAAACCCGACGGCCGTCGAGCCGACCCATCATGATTGAGTGCTTGTTGTGGCCTGTGAGCCTGAGTATGTAATACGCGCGAGTCGATAAGAAGCAATTAAGAGGCCAGATGTGGGGGCTGTCATCAGCGTTGTCGTAAAACTGTGCGCTGGATCTGCAAAAATATTTCCCACTGCCACGGGCACGTGAGTCTGGAACATGGAGAACTTGGCAGTTAGCAATGAGCAAGGACGCATTATCCCGAGGATAAATGGCAGATTTGCGTACGCGAAGAAAAAAACGGGCGATCAGATCATCAGGCGCACACTGACGGAGTCGCAATATCAAATTGATATCAACTAAGCGCCGTTGGTCGTGTGTTTTGCACAGTACAACAAACTCACAGACTCCGGCGGGTCTATTGATCGATGGCCTCGCGTTTGAGCGCGCCATCTCAATACCTTGCCGCGCTGCAGCTGTCGCGCGGCCTGAAATGCCGTATCAGGAGAGTCGTTATGAAAAAGCCCGCTGTCTGTCTGCTCTTTGTCTCTTTGCTGGCCTTGCATGGCTGCTTCGATAATTCGGGCAACGAGACCAAGAACA
>JARDZH010000268.1 GCA_029240955.1 Pseudomonas sp.
GCCAGTCAGGGCGGATTCGCCCGGACCGATGCGCAGCTGTTGTCATTCATGGCCGAAGCCGAAACCGAATCCGGCCTACCGCTGGAGCCTCTGTACACCGGCAAAGCGTTGCTGGCCTTGCATGACCAGGTCGTCGCTGGTCATTTCCAGCGTGGCACCCGGCTGATCTTCGTTCATACCGGCGGGCTGCAAGGGCGGCGAGCGATGGGGCTGTAATGCGCGATCCAGACGCTTTCAGGCATGTTGCGCGTTTTTGGAACGATGGGTGTCGGCCCTGACTACGTGGATGACTGTTTTGGAGTAAGGCCGGCCGGTCGCTGTCCCGATAATCGGTTTTTTCCCGATCCGGATGCCGAGGTCAGCATGACAACTACCGCCGCCGAGCAAGTCGATCCCGCCACGCTGAGAAAAGTGATAGTCGCCGCGGCCATCGGCAATTTCGTCGAATGGTTCGACTTCGCCGTCTACGGCTTCCTGGCAACGACCATCGCCTTGCAGTTCTTCCCCAGCGGCGATGCCAGTGCCGCCCTGCTCAAGACCTTCGCAGTATTTGCCGTCGCCTTCGCATTTCGTCCGCTGGGCGGGGTATTCTTCGGCATGCTCGGCGACCGTATCGGTCGCAAGCGTACGCTGGCGGCGACCATTCTGTTGATGGCTGCGGCGACGACCTTGATTGGCCTGTTGCCCACTTACGCCGCCATCGGCGTTGCAGCGCCCATTCTGTTGACCATCATTCGCTGCGCCCAAGGGTTTTCCGCAGGCGGCGAATACGCCGGTGCCTGTGCGTACCTGATGGAACACGCGCCGCAGAATCAGCGCGCCTGGTACGGCAGCTTCGTGCCGGTCTCGACCTTTTCGGCGTTCGCGGCCGCAGCGGTCGTGGCCTATGCGCTGGAGGCTTCGTTGTCCACCGAAGCGATGTCGAGCTGGGGCTGGCGTCTGCCGTTTCTGATCGCCGCGCCGCTGGGGCTGGTCGGGCTTTATTTGCGCTGGAAGCTGGACGAGACACCCGCGTTTCAGGCAGTCACCGAAGAGCACGCCGTCGCCCATTCGCCGCTCAAGGACACCCTGCGTAACCACGGTGCCGCCATTTGCTGTCTCGGCGCGTTCGTGTCGCTGACGGCGCTGTCGTTCTACATGTTCACCACTTACTTTGCGACCTACCTGCAAGTGGCCGGCGGGCTGAGCAGGGCCACCGCGTTGCTGGTGTCCCTGATTGCCCTGATGTTCGCCGCCGCGATCTGTCCACTGGCCGGCGCCTTTTCCGATCGGGTCGGACGACGTAAAACGGTGGTCACCGCCTGCGTGCTGCTGATGGTGGTGGTGTTCCCGTCGTTCCTGATGGCCAGTTCCGGGTCGTTCGCCGCCTCGATCATCGGCGTCATGCTATTGGCGATCGGCGCAGTGCTGTGCGGCGTGGTCACAGCGGCACTGCTCTCGGAAACCTTCCCGACGCGCACCCGCTATACCGCCTCGGCCATCACGTACAACATGGCCTACACCCTGTTCGGCGGCACCGCGCCCTTGGTCGCAACCTGGCTGATCAGCACCACCGGCAGCAACCTGTCACCGGCGTTTTATCTGATTGCCGTCTCGGTTCTGGCCTTGGCCGGCGGCCTTGCATTGCCAGAGACCTCGAAGATTTCTCTGCACAACGTGCCGACCGGAAAGGATCGCGTTGGCGTCGGCGCGGTGGCGTGAGTTCACAAGTACGCAACAAAACGTGGCAGGGGCGCCCCAAAAAATGGCACATTGGCGCGCCCTGGTACGCATGACACATCTTGTAACCATCCGTCCGGGAGCCCCTGACCACTTCTTTTGACGGATGAACCTCATGGCGACCAGTGCTCCGCCGGCTGCGGCGACGGCCTCGACAACCCCTCAATCCAGTCCGTTGGTGATGCGGATCATCGGCGCCGTGGCGCTGGCGCATCTGATCAACGACCTGATCCAGGCGATTCTGCCGTCGATCTACCCGATGCTCAAAGCCAGCTATGACCTGAGCTTTACGCAGATCGGCCTGATCACCCTGACGTTCCAGATCACCGCCTCGCTGTTGCAGCCCTGGGTCGGTTACTACACGGATCGGCATCCCAACCCGCTGGTGCTGCCGCTCGGTTCGGTCTGCACCCTGATCGGGATCGTGATGATGTCGGTGGTCGGCAGTTTCCCGATGATTCTGCTGGCCTCGGCGCTGATCGGCATCGGCTCGTCGACCTTTCACCCGGAAGCGTCGCGTATCGCGCGACTGGCCTCGGGCGGACGTTTCGGGCTAGCTCAATCGACCTTCCAGGTGGGCGGCAACACCGGCTCGGCCATCGGTCCGTTGCTGGCAGCAGCGATCATCATTCCGTTCGGCCAGGGCAACGTGGCCTGGATCGGGCTGATCGCCGCCTGCGCACTGGTGCTGCTGTGGGCCATCAGCCGCTGGTATCGCGCGCACTTGAACCTGTTCAAGCTCAAGGCCGGACAAGCCGCGACCCACGGTCTGTCGCGCAAGCGGGTGATCCTGTCATTGGGAGTGCTGGCGTTTCTGGTGTTCTCCAAGTTCTTCTACATGACCAGCCTGACCAGCTACTTCACGTTCTACCTGATCGAGAAGTTCGACCTGTCGGTGGCCAGTTCTCAGCTGCACCTGTTCCTGTTTCTCGGCGCAGTCGCGGCGGGGACCTTCTTCGGCGGGCCGATTGGCGACAAGATCGGCCGCAAGGCAGTGATCTGGTTCTCGATCCTCGGCGCTGCACCGTTCACCCTCGCGCTGCCCTACGCGGACCTGTTCTGGACCAGCGTACTCAGCGTGATCATCGGTTTCGTGCTGGCGTCGGCGTTCTCGGCCATCGTGGTGTACGCGCAGGAACTGGTGCCGGGGAACGTCGGCATGATCGCCGGGATCTTCTTCGGCCTGATGTTCGGCTTCGGCGGGATCGGTGCGGCGCTGCTGGGCTACCTGGCTGACAGCCACGGCATCCTGTTCGTCTACAACCTGTGCTCGTACCTGCCGCTGCTGGGTATTTTCGCGATCCTGCTGCCGCGCACCAAATGATGCTGCCGGCGGTCCTGATCTTTCTGTTCACCATCACTCTGGTGATTTGGCAACCCAAAGGGCTCGGCGTCGGCTGGAGCGCGGTGATCGGCGCCGGTCTGGCGCTGATCGCAGGCGTCGTCCAGCCGGCTGATGTGCTGGTGGTGTGGGGCATCATCTGGAACGCGACGGCCACCTTCATCGCGCTGGTGGTGATCACGCTGCTGTTGGACGAGGCGGGTTTCTTCGGCTGGGCGGCGCTGCATGTCGCGCGTTGGGGCGGCGGTCGCGGCCGCTGGCTGTTCACGCTGTTCGTGCTGTTCGGTGCGCTGGTGTCGGCACTGTTCGCCAACGATGGCGCAGTGCTGATCCTGACGCCGATCGTCATCGCGATGATGCTGGCGCTGCGCTTCTCGCCGGCCTCGACTCTGGCCTTCGTGATGGCTGCCGGGTTCATCTCTGATACCGCGAGCCTGCCGCTGGTGGTGTCGAACCTGGTGAACATCGTTTCGGCGGACTACTTCGACATCGGCTTCAGTCGGTACGCGTCGGTCATGGCACCGGTGAATGTGGTCAGCGTCGCCGCCACCCTCGGCGTGTTGCTGATGTACTTTCGGCGCGACATTCCGGTGCAGTTCGACCCCGCGCAGCTGGACGATCCTCGCTCCGCCATTCATGACCGCGCCACGTTCATCGCGGGCTGGTGGGTGCTGGGCATTCTGCTGCTGGGCTGCTTTGCGCTGGAGCCGCTGGGCATTCCGGTCAGCGCGATCATGGGGGTGTGCGCGGCGCTGCTGCTGGGCATCGCGGCCAAGGGACACCGGATCTCGACCCGTAAAGTCATGAAGGAAGCGCCCTGGCACATCGTGGTGTTTTCGCTGGGGATGTATCTGGTGGTTTACGGCCTGCGCAATGCCGGGCTGACCGATCATCTGGCGCGCTTGCTGGACGTGTTCGCCCAGCACGGCGTATGGGGCGCGTCGCTGGGCACCGGCGTGCTGACGGCGGTGCTGGCCTCGATCATGAACAATCTGCCGACTGTGTTGATCGGGCTGCTGTCGATCGAGGCCAGCCATGCTGTCGGGCCGGTGCAGGAAGCGATGGTGTACGCCAACGTCATTGGCAGCGATCTGGGGCCGAAGATCACGCCGATCGGCAGTCTGGCGACCCTGCTCTGGCTGCATGTGCTGCAGCGCAAAGGCATTCACATCGGCTGGGGTTATTACTTCAAGGTCGGAATCGTGCTGACCGTGCCGGTGCTGTTGATCACACTGGCGGCGCTGGCAGTGCGACTGAGCTGAGTCGCGTGCCGGTGTCGGCCAGATTCGGCCAGATGTCCGACACCAGAAACAGGCGTTCGGCCTCGACCCATCGCCCGTCGCTGCTCTGCTGGGTGAGGCGAACCAGCAATTGCGCTGGAGCCAGCGGGTCCAGCTCGTTCAGCCATTCTTGCAGTTGCGCTTCAGGCCAGGCCTGTTCGTAGCTGGCCGGCGCGAGCCAGGCGTGGCGCGGCAGCGGCTGCCAGCGTCCGGCCTCGCTCTGGGCGATGAAGGGTTGCCAGTCGCGCTGATGCAACCAGCGGCCTCGCAGATGCTCGACATGAGCGCCATGCGGCGGTTGTGCCTGACCGGGCCATGGATAAAGCAGGTAACC
>JARDZH010000269.1 GCA_029240955.1 Pseudomonas sp.
ATGTCTACACAAAGAGACAGCCTTCCACCTGCCCCACAACAAATCCTCTGAAAATCAGGCACTTACCCACCTGGCACGATTCCCGCTATCCCGTTCTCATCTGCGCCGAGCCGCATACGCTCGCCACAGACCAACAGCATTAAAACAACAATAACAACTGGAGAAACCGATGAGCGTACTCATCGCACTGGCAGCGCTCACGCTGCTGATGGTCGCCGCGTACCGCGGTTATAGCGTTATCCTCTTCGCCCCCATCGCCGCGCTCGGAGCTGTGCTGCTGACCGATCCGGCCGCTGTGGCACCCGCCTTCACCGGCGTGTTCATGGACAAGATGGTCGGCTTCATCAAACTCTACTTCCCGGTGTTCGTGCTTGGCGCCGTGTTCGGCAAGCTGATCGAACTGTCCGGATTCTCCCGCTCCATCGTCGCGGCGGCCATCGGCCTGCTCGGCACGCGCCAGGCGATGCTGGTGATCGTGCTGGTCTGTGCGCTGCTGACTTACGGCGGGGTTTCACTGTTCGTCGTGGTGTTCGCGGTCTACCCGTTCGCGGCAGAGATGTTCCGCCAGAGCAATATCCCCAAGCGGCTGATTCCAGCCACCATCGCGCTGGGCGCATTTTCTTTCACCATGGACGCCCTGCCCGGCACGCCGCAGATTCAGAACATCATCCCGACCACCTTTTTCAACACCACTGCCTGGGCTGCGCCGTGGCTGGGGCTGATCGGGACGGTGTTCGTGTTCTGCGCCGGCATGCTGTATCTGCAACGCCAGCGGGCCAAAGCGCAGCGCGCCGGTGAAGGCTATGGTCACGAACTGCGCAACGAGCCGGAGACGGCCGCCGACCTGAAACTGCCCAACCCGTTGCTCGCGCTGTCGCCGCTGCTGCTGGTCGGGGTGATGAACCTGTTGTTCACCTGGTGGATTCCGCAGTGGTACGGCAAGACCCACACCCTGGCCTTGCCGGGCATGGCTGCACCGGTGCAGACCGAAGTCGCCAAGCTCACCGCGATCTGGGCGGTGGAGGCCGCATTGCTGGTGGGCATCCTGATGGTGTTGGTGTTCGCGTTCCGCACCATCCGCGACAAGCTGGCCGAAGGTAGCAAAAGCGCGGTCAGCGGTGCGCTGCTGGCGGCCATGAACACGGCGTCCGAATACGGATTCGGCGCGGTGATCGCGTCACTGCCAGGTTTTCTGGTGCTGGCCGACGGCCTCAAGAGCATTCCCAACCCGCTGGTCAACGAAGCGGTCACCGTCACGCTGCTGGCCGGCATCACCGGCTCGGCCTCCGGGGGGATGAGCATCGCGCTGGCCGCCATGTCGCAGACGTTCATCGATGCGGCCAACGCGGCGAACATTCCGCTGGAGGTGCTGCACCGCGTCGCCGCCATGGCGAGCGGCGGTATGGACACGCTGCCGCACAATGGCGCGGTGATCACATTGCTGGCCGTGACCGGGCTGACCCACCGGGAAGCCTACAAGGACATCTTCGGCATTACCCTGATCAAGACGCTGGCGGTGTTCGTCGTCATCGGCACGTTCTACGCCACCGGCATCGTTTGAGGAATGAATATGAATCTGCAAGGCAAAACCGCGCTGGTCACCGGCTCCACCAGCGGAATAGGTCTGGGCATTGCCCGTGTGCTGGCCCAGGCCGGCGCCGACCTGATCCTCAACGGCTTCGGTGACGCGACCGCGGTCGTCACCGATCTGCAGCGCTACGGCCGCAAGGTCGGGCACCATCCGGCGGACGTCAGCGATCCGGAGCAAATTGCTGACATGGTCGTGTACGCGCAGCGGGAGTTTGGCGGCGTCGACATTCTGGTCAACAACGCCGGCATTCAGCACGTCGACAGCGTCGAAGACTTTCCGGTGGAGCGCTGGAACTCGATCATTGCCATCAACCTGTCCTCGGTGTTTCACAGCAGCCGATTGTGCCTGCCTGGCATGCGCGAACGGGACTGGGGGAGGATCATCAATATCGCCTCGGTCCACGGACTGGTCGGCTCGACCGGCAAGGCCGCCTATGTCGCCGCCAAGCATGGCGTCATCGGCCTGACCAAAGTGGTGGGCCTGGAAACCGCGCGCAGCAACGTGACCTGCAACGCCATCTGCCCCGGCTGGGTGCTGACGCCGCTGGTGCAGCAGCAGATTGACAAGCGCGGCGGTGACCCGCAGCAAGCGCGTCAGGATCTGCTGGCCGAAAAACAGCCCTCGCTGGAGTTCGTGACGCCGGAGCAGTTAGGTGAGCTGGTACTGTTCCTGTGCAGCGACGCCGCGACTCAGGTTCGCGGCGCGGCGTGGAATGTCGACGGCGGCTGGCTCGCGCAATGAGTGCCGGGCCGGGTCAGGCCTGACCGCCCGGCTCGTCCTTCTCTTCCACCAGCCCCCAGTCAGCAGGGTTATCGCTGCTGGCCGCGACCGGTGGCGCGGGCGGCGTGGTCAGCGTAGAAACGCCGCCTTCGCTGTGCAACTTGATGCGCAGGCGCAGGTTGTTCACCGAGTCGGCATTCTTGAGCGCCTCTTCCTCGCTGATCGCGCCCTCCACCACCAGCTCGAACAGCGCTGCATCGAAGGTGCGCATGCCGAGGTTGGCGGACTTCTCCATGATGCCCTTGAGTTCGCTCAGCTGATTGCGATGAATCAGGTCGCGAATGGTCGGCGAGCCCATCATCACCTCTACCGCTGCGCGGCGCTTGCCGTCGGCGGTCTTGACCAGACGCTGAGACACGAACGCCTTGAGGTTGTTGCCAAGGTCGTGCAGCAACTGTTCGCGGCGCTCTTCAGGAAAGAAGTTGATGATGCGGTCCAGCGCCTGATTGGCGTTGTTGGCGTGCAACGTCGAGATCGCCAGATGCCCGGTGTCGGCAAACGCCAGGGCGTGTTCCATGGTTTCGCGATCGCGGATCTCGCCGATCAGGATCACATCCGGCGCCTGACGCAGCGTGTTCTTCAGTGCCGCATGAAAACTGCGGGTATCGACGCCGACTTCGCGCTGGTTGACGATGGATTTCTTGTGCCGATGGATGAACTCGACCGGGTCTTCGATGGTGATGATGTGGCCGCTGGCATGCCGGTTGCGGTAGTCGATCAGCGACGCCAGCGACGTGGATTTACCCGACCCCGTTGCGCCGACAAACAGCACCAGCCCGCGTTTTTCCATGATCACGTCGAGCAGCACCGGCGGCAGGTGCAGGTCTTCGAACTTCGGAATGTCGAGCTTGATGTTGCGCGCCACGATCGACACTTCGTTGCGCTGCATGAAGATGTTGATCCGGAAACGCCCGATGCCGGCCAGCGACACTGCAAGATTCATCTCCAGTTCGCGGTGGAATTCGAGCCTTTGCTCATCATCCATCAGCCCTTGAGCGATCTGCGCGACCTCACCGGGCTTGAACGTGTCCGTGCCCAAGGGTTTGAGCACACCGTTGAACTTGGCGCACGGCGGTGCGCCGGTGGAGAGATAGAGATCCGAACCGTCCTGGCTCGCCAGGATCTTCAACAGCGCTGGAAAATCCATAATAGACACCGCATCCAGAGTAAACATGAACGTTCCAGGTCGCCCGCATGTGGCGTTGGCTGGAAGCAGATTCGCAGGTCCGACAGCCAGAGGCGCCAGACAGACCCATTCCGGGCATAATGGCAGCCTTTTTCGACAGGTGATATCGCAACATGAAAGCCCAAGCCCGCCACATTCTGGTGAAGACCGCCGAAGAGGCCGAACAGCTCAAGCAGCGTATTGCCAAGGGCGAGGCTTTCGATGTGCTGGCGAAAAAGCATTCCACCTGCCCGTCGGGCAAGCGCGGCGGGGATCTGGGCGAGGTTCGGCCGGGCCAGATGGTGGGTGCGATCGATCAGGTGATTTTCAAGAAACCGCTGCGCACCGTGCACGGGCCGATCAAGAGCAAGTTCGGCTACCACCTGGTTCAGGTGTTTTACCGGGATTGATGGCGTCCGTCGCGGGCAAGCGCTCCTACAATGTCGACAGCAACCCTGTAGGGGGGAGCGCAGCTCGCGACGAACGATAACGCGGACTCAGGTCGGAATCACTTCCCGGCAATCGCCCCGTCAACCAGCACTTGCGCTTCAGCCACCAGACGCTTGAGATGATCCTCGCCGACGAAACTCTCGGCGTAGATCTTGTAGATATCCTCAGTCCCGGACGGACGCGCGGCGAACCAGCCGTTTTCGGTCATGACCTTCAGCCCGCCAAACGACTGATCATTGCCAGGCGCTTTGCTCAGAATGCTCTGGATCGGCTCACCCGCCAGCTCGGTCGACGTCACCTGCTCCGGCGACAGTTTGCTCAACAGCGCCTTCTGCTGCGGATTGGCCTTGGCATCGACGCGGGTGGAGAACGGTTCGCCCAGCTCGCTCGTCAGCGCCTTGTAGTGCTCACTCGGATCGCGTTGAGTACGCGCCGTGATCTCCGCCGCCAGCAGCGCAGGAATCAGACCGTCCTTGTCCGTGGTCCAGACCGAGCCATCGCGACGCAGGAACGATGCACCGGCGCTTTCTTCGCCGCCGAAACCCAGCGAGCCGTCGAACAGGCCATCCGCGAAATACTTGAAGCCCACCGGCACTTCGTACAGACGGCGGCCCAGACGTGCCGCGACACGGTCGATCATGCCGCTGCTGACCACGGTCTTGCCGACCGCTGCATCCGCACGCCATTC
>JARDZH010000270.1 GCA_029240955.1 Pseudomonas sp.
CAGATGGTGCCGACCACGTTCCAGGGAATCAGCAGCGGCAGGGTCATGATGATCAGGCACAGCGACGACCATTTGCCCTTGGTCGGCATGGTCAGCGCGATGGCGATGCCCAGCGGAATCTCGATCAGCAGCACGCAGCCCGAATAAATGAACTGGCGCAGCAGCGAGTCATGCAGACGCGGGTCTTGCAGCACCTGGCGATACCAGTCGGCGCCGACGAAATAGCGGTTGGACTGGTCGAAGATGTCCTGCACCGAATAGTTGACCACGGTCATCATGGGCACGATGGCGCTGAACGCCACCAGCAGAAACACCGGCAGCACCAGCCACCAGGCCTTGTTGTTCTGGACCTTGTTCATGCCTCACCTCGTTCTTGACCCGGTTCGAGCAGAAAATCGTCGGCGTAGAGCATCAGCCATTGCGCCGGGAAGCTGATCCACGCCTGGCTTTCCGGCACCGGTTTGTCCTCAGGCAGCCGCACCTTCACCGGTTGGCCGGCGAGCGACAGGGTCAGAATCTTGTAGGTGCCCAGGTCCTCGACGTGCACGACGTCGGCGCGCATCGCCTCTTCATACGGCCCGTCCCAGACGTGCACGAATTCGGGGCGAATGCCGATCTTCAGGGTCTGGAAATCAGTACGAGCCAGCAATTGCTGAGTAAGGCTTGGCAGCGGCACCTGCACATCACCGAAACCCACACCGTCACCGCGCGGCTCCACTGTGATGAGGTTCATGCCCGGACTGCCGATGAAATAGCCGACAAACGTGTGCTTCGGCTTTTCGAACAATTCTCGCGGCGTGCCGAACTGCACGATCTGGCCGCCGTACATCACCGCGATCTTGTCGGCGAAGGTCGAAGCCTCCAACTGATCGTGGGTGACGTAAACCATAGTGATGTTGAATTGCTCATGGATCTGCTTGAGCTTGCGGCGCAGCTTCCATTTCAGGTGCGGGTCGATCACGGTCAACGGCTCATCGAACAGGATCGCCGACACGTCATCGCGCACCAGCCCGCGGCCCATGGACACCTTCTGCTTTTCGTCGGCGGTCAGGTTGCGCGCCTTCTTGCCCAGCAGTGGCTGCAGGTCCAGTACGTCAGCGATTTCCTGAACCTTGGTGCGAATCCGCCCTTCGTCCATGCCCTGATTACGCAGCGGAAACGCCAGGTTGTCGAACACGGTCATGGTGTCGTACACCACCGGAAACTGGAAAACCTGGGCAATGTTGCGTCGTTCGGGGCTCAGTTCGTTGACCACGCGGGAATCGAACATCACCTGGCCTTGCGATGGGCTGAGCAACCCGGAAATGATATTGAGCAAGGTCGACTTGCCGCATCCGGAAGGCCCGAGCAGCGCATAGGCTCCGCCCTGCTCCCAGATATGGCTCATCTCGCGGATGGCATAGTCATCCGGCCCGGGGTTGGCGCTGTAGCTGTGCGCCAGGTTCTGCAAACGGATCTCGGCCATCAGGCAACCCTCGCGGTACGCACGCCGGGCGCCTGAATCAGGCGGCCCTGCTGGTCGAAGACGAACAGTTTGTGAGTCGGGATGTACACCCGGATCGCCGCGTCGACGTCGTAGCCGTGCACACCTGGCAAATGCAGCACCAGCGAGAACAGCTCGTTGCGGACGTGCAGAAAGGTTTCCGAGCCGCTGATCTCCGCCAGCTCGACCGTGACCGCCAGTTCCAGGTCGTCATCGTTGGACGGTACCAGGCTGATATGGCTGGGCCGCACGCCAAACCGGTATTCGCCGTCGCCGATCGCGCGCAGGTCAGCGTTGAGGCGGAAATGCACGAAGTTGGCGAAGCTGACTTCGTTGCCGTCGATCCGCCCGGGCATCAGGTTGATCGGCGGTTCGGAAAACAGCTCGGCGGCCAGCACGGTCGCGGGCCGGTGATAGACCTCAGGCGTCCTACCGCTCTGCACGACCCGGCCTTCATGCAGAATCGTCGTCGTGCCGCCCAGCGCCAGCGCCTCGTTGGGCTCGGTGGTGGCATAGATGGCGATGGTGTGCCGCGCCGCAAACAGGGCACGCATCTCCTGGCGCAGCTCTTCGCGCAATTTGTAGTCGAGGTTGACCAAGGGTTCGTCGAACAGAATCAGCTCGGCGTCTTTGACCAGCGCTCTGGCCATCGCGGTGCGTTGCTGCTGTCCGCCGGACAGTTCCAGCGGGTAGCGCGGCAGAAACTTCTCGATGCGCAGCATCTTCGCGGTTTCCAGCACCCGGCTGTTGATCTGCTCTTTGTCCATGCCGGCCTGACGCAGCGGCGAGGCGATGTTCTCGTACACCGTCATGCTGGGGTAATTGATGAACTGCTGATAGACCATCGACACATTGCGCAGACGCACCGGGCGCTGCGTCACGTCGACGCCGTTCATCAGCACCCGGCCGCTGTCCGGCTTGTCGAGCCCGGCCATCAGGCGCATCAGGCTGGTCTTTCCGGACAAGGTGCGACCGAGCAGGACGTTGAATGACCCCGGCTCGAAGCTCAGGGATGCGTCGTCGATCCAGGTTTGGCCGTCCACCGTGCGGCTGACGTGCTCCAGCGTTAGAGACATGGCGTGCCCTTTGTAGTTTTTATCCGGGTTGCTCGCCTGATGCATTAGCGACAAACGTGCCAGAACGCTGGGCAGGGCCGTGACGCGCGAGCCAGAGCGGTGCCGGTTTCCGTCGGCCGACAACGGTCTTCACAGCTGAACAAAAATGAACAGCAAACGCTGAACACTTGAACAATCTGAACATTGACTTTGAACAATTCTGAACGACACTGGATGAACGTTGCGGGCAGGGATGGTCACGCGGCGAGACCTACAACAATAACAACACGTCACCGGGCATCCTCATGGCACCTTCCAGCGCTTCGCTCGCTCACGACCTCATCATTCGGGACTCATGGACTCGTTGCCGGGATTTCGGCCTCGATCACCAGACCCGGCCTTCGTTCGGCCAACTGCCGGGCGCGCAAGTCTCGCAGTTGCTGGAGCGCCATCACGGGCTGGTGCAGACGACGCATCAAGAAGTGCTGCCCTACTACGAGAACATCCTGAGCAACTCCAACTGCCTGATCCTGCTGGCGGACCGGCATGGCCAGCTGCTCAAATCCTGGGGCACCCAGCGTTTCGTCGAGCCGTCTCAGACCCAGGGGTTCACGGCTGGGGCCAGCTGGGACGAACGCGGCACCGGGACCAACGCGATTGGCACTGCGCTGGCCTGTGAGCAGGCGATACACATCGAGCCGGACGAACACTTTCTCAAGGCCAATCGTTTCATGACCGGCTCTGCGTCGCCGATCTTCGACGCGGACCGGCGATTGATCGCGGTGCTGGACGTGTCCAGCGACAGCTTCCTGCCGCCTTCGCACACACTGGGCATGGTCAAAATGATGAGCCAGTCGGTGGAAAACCGGCTGATCCTCGACCAGTTTGGCGACAGTCATTTTCAGCTGACCTTCAACACGGGCCTGAACAATCTGGACAGTCAATGGGCCGGCCTGCTGATTGTCGATGACAGTGGCCGTATTCACTGCGCGAACCGCCGCGCTGACACGCTGCTGGGAACACGTCTGACAGGCGTGACGCTCGAAGCGCTGTTCAGTTGCCCGATTGCGCAGTTGCTCAGCGAACCGGAAGGCCGACCGTTTGCCCTGCACGCGCTGGGCAACAACCGGTTTCAGTGTCTGCTCAAGCGTCCTCGGCGCAAAACCACGCACTTGCGCGCGATCGCGCCCAAACCAACAGCGCAGACATTGGCATTCGAGGCCATCGATCTGGGTGACGCGCAGGTGGCCAAAGCCGTGCGCCAGGCGCAGCGTCTGGTGGAAAAAGACATCCCGTTGCTGATCCACGGCGAGACCGGCGTGGGCAAAGAGGTGTTCGTGAAGGCACTGCATCGCAGCAGTTCCCGCAGCGAGCAACCGCTGATCGCCGTCAACTGCGCGGCGATCCCGGCCGAACTGGTGGAGTCGGAGCTGTTCGGGTACGCCAAAGGCGCGTTCACCGGCGCTCACCAGAAAGGCAGCGTCGGCCTGATTCGCAAGGCCGACCGGGGCACGCTGTTTCTCGATGAAGTCGGCGATATGCCCATGCCAGTGCAGGCGCGACTGCTGCGGGTTCTGCAGGAGCGCTGCGTCCAACCGCTGGGCAGTAGCGAGCAGCATCCAGTCGACATCCGGGTGGTTTGCGCGACCAACCGATGCCTGCGCGACGAGGTGCATGCCGGACGTTTTCGCCAAGACCTGTACTACCGCATCAGCGGGCTGAACATCGAACTGCCCCCCTTGCGCGAACGCACGGACAAACTGGCGCTGATTCAGCGCATCTGCGAGCGGCACCGGGAAGCGCACCAGCGGGCGGGCTTTACTCACGAAGTCTGGGCGCTGTTCGAGCAGCATCCTTGGCCCGGCAACCTACGCCAGCTCAACAGCGTGATTCAGGTGGCGTTGGCGCTGGCCGATGACCAGCCCGTCGGAGTCGAGCATTTGCCGGATGACTTTCTGCTGGATGTGCCCGAGCGGCCGCATCAAGCGCCGGTTCTGGTGAACCTGCGTGAGGCGCCGAGCGAAGACCTGAATGGATTACTGCAAGCTGCCGGAGGGAATATCTCGCAGCTGGCAAAGCGACTCGGGGTGAGTCGCAATACCTTGTACAAGCGGTTGCGGGAACAACAGCGG
>JARDZH010000271.1 GCA_029240955.1 Pseudomonas sp.
CCAATGAGCGTGGTCAAGCAAACATGTTGAGCTTGCTGCAGCCTTACTTCGCATCCTGCTGCAGATCCTCCCGCCGCAGAGTCTTAACAGACCCGTGCGTACTCGTAACAGTCAGCCTAGCTCAAAAATTTCCAACATCCACCCGAAAACGCCACCAATCATCCAATCGGGTGTAATCAACGTGAAGCAGGGGTAACCCTGGCCGGCTGAGCCTTGGGAAAGTGCCCGAGCTGCGCCAGAGTGTCCAGGCGGGCGCGGGCCCGATAGGCGTATTCGCTGTCTGGGTACTGAGCCATCAGAAACTGATAAGTCTGCGCCGCGTCGACGTAGAGCTTCTGCCGCTCCAGGCACTGACCGCGCAACATCGACACTTCCGGTTGAACGTAGCGGCGCGTACGGCTCTGACGTTCTACCTTGGAAAGGTCGAGCATCACACGGTCGCAGTCGCCTTGTTGATAAGCGAGATAGGCATGATCCAGATTGGAATTCATCGCCCAACGGTTACAGCCGCTGAGCGCGGCGAGCATTACAGCAATCACTAGAATACGCATGGGAGTCTCCTGTTCTTTGCCCTGTATCGACCTGGCCGCCATTTTCTTCACACTGATCGCACGCCGATTGTCAGCCTGTCTCCCTGTCGATCGGTAATACGCTAGTGCAAAGGAACAATGACTAACGGCGCATACAGGAGTAGCCTCTCGCTGCGCTTCAATTAAGGAGTTTGTGCATGACCGTTCGCCGCACCAAAATCGTCGCCACTCTTGGCCCTGCCAGTAATTCGCCGGAAGTCATCGAGCAACTGATCCTCTCGGGTCTGGACGTTGCCCGTCTGAACTTCTCCCACGGAACCCCTGACGAGCACAAGGCTCGCGCCAGGCTGATCCGCGAAATCGCCGCCAGACACGGCCGTTTCGTCGCATTGCTGGGTGACTTGCAAGGTCCGAAGATCCGGATCGCGAAGTTCGCCAACAAGCGAATCGAATTGAAAGTCGATGACAAGTTCACCTTCTCGACCGCGCATCCGCTGACCGACGGCAACCAGGAAATCGTGGGCATCGACTACCCCGACCTGGTCAAGGACTGCGGCGTAGGCGACGAGCTGCTGCTCGACGATGGCCGTGTGGTCATGCGCGTCGACACCCAGACTGCTCAGGAACTGCACTGCAGCGTCCTGATCGGTGGCCCTTTGTCCGACCACAAAGGCATCAACCGTCGCGGAGGCGGCCTGACCGCTCCGGCGCTGACCGAGAAGGACAAGCAGGACATCAAGCTGGCTGCCGAAATGGAGCTGGACTACCTGGCCGTTTCCTTCCCACGCGATGCGGCCGACATGGAATACGCACGTCAGCTGCGTGACGAAGCCGGCGGTACTGCCTGGCTGGTCGCCAAGATCGAACGTGCCGAAGCCGTCGCCAACGATGAAGTGCTCGACGCGCTGATCCGCGCCAGTGACGCGGTCATGGTTGCCCGTGGCGACCTGGGCGTGGAAATCGGCGACGCCGAACTGGTCGGTATCCAGAAGAAGATCATTCTGCACGCACGCCGCCACAACAAAGCTGTCATCGTCGCCACCCAGATGATGGAGTCGATGATCTCCAGCCCGATGCCGACCCGCGCCGAAGTTTCCGACGTGGCCAACGCCGTGCTCGACTACACCGACGCCGTTATGCTGTCTGCCGAAAGCGCCGCCGGTTCGTACCCGATCGAAGCTGTGCAGGCGATGGCACGCATCTGTCTGGGCGCGGAACGTCACCCGACCGGCAAGACGTCCAGCCACCGTATCGGCCACACCTTCACCCGTTGTGACGAGAGCATCGCGCTGGCGGCCATGTACACGGCCAACCACTTCCCAGGCGTCAAAGCGATCATCGCGCTGACGGAAAGCGGCTACACCCCGCTGATCATGTCCCGCATCCGCTCGTCGGTGCCGATCTACGCGTTCTCTCCGCACCGCGAAACTCAAGCGCGCGCGGCCATGTTCCGTGGCGTCTACACCGTCCCGTTCGACCCGGCGAACCTGCCACCAGGCCAGGTCAGCCAGTCTGCGGTGGACGAGCTGCTCAAGCGCGGTCTGGTCGAGCAAGGCGACTGGGTCATCCTGACCAAGGGCGACAGCTACCACACCATCGGCGGCACCAACGGCATGAAGATCCTGCACGTTGGCGACCCAATGGTCTAAAGCCCCCTCGCTTTATAAAAGCCCCGCCTCGCAAGAGCCGGGGCTTTTTCATGTGCCGCAGTTGCGCGATGTTGGATCTGCTACCTGTTTCTTCTACCAGTTGTGCCCTCATCCGCCTCATGACACCGTCGAGCTGTCGGGCAAGAGCGGCCCCGGAAGCTGCTCACATTGGACATTCAGGACGAATGTCGCAGATTTGAAGGAACAACCATGAAAACAGACAAATAAGCACTGGCCGCAGGCGATCTGGACCCCACCTTTGGGGAAAATGGCGTTGTCCTGTTTAGCTTCGGGCCTGACACGCTTGATGCCTCGGTGATGGGCGTCGACCTGACGCCAGACGGCAAACTGCTGCTGTCCGGGCGTCGCGGTCCGAACGACTATGCGCTGGCTCGGCTGCACCCTGATGGCACGCCCGACCAGAGCTTTGGAGATGCCGGAGTCGTGCTCGGCCAGTTCAAAGCCGGTTTGAGTTCCGCGATTTCCGCAGCTTTCGTCACATCGGACGAGAAACTGGTCTTGGTCGGCAAGGTTTATATCGATGACCGCACCGATTATCGAGCAGTCACCCGCCTGAATCGCGATGGCACTGTGGATAGCACATTTGGTGACCAGGGTTCTGTGATCCTTGACCTCCAGCTCGAAAAGACCGAGACCGAACCGGCGTTGCCTGCTAACAGAACCTTGCAGGCGTCGTCCAGCGCGGCTAATGCCTTGCTCCAGGCGGACGGCAAGATCGTGGTTCTCGACACGTTCGGTCGAACCGCCGTCACGTTTCGATTGAACCCGGACGGCTCGCCGGATACCTCATTCAACGGCACGGGTTACGTGATATTGGGATTCACGGATGTTCAGATACTGGCCGGTTCGTTGTATGTCCATGAAGGCCGGATCACGATCGCTGGCTCGTACAGAGATGTCGCCGCCAGCCAGACCCATGCCCTGGTGGTTCGTTACAACGCGGATGGCTCGCTGGACAACGGTTTTGGTGAAAACGGCCTTGTCATTGTTCCGCTCGACGTCATCGACGGTTATCAGTGCGAATTGCATGACGCAATCAAGGAAGCCAACGGCAATATTCTGGCGATCGGCAGCACGAACGTAGCGCCCCTCAAAGCGGTGATGCTGGGCCTGAACGGAGACGGATCGGTGGACTCGGCGTTCAACGGTGGCAAAGCGCTGTTGACTGAAATTGGTACGAGCGGCTGTCAGTGGAACAACGCCGCGCTGGACATCGGTTCGGGCCTGAACGTCGTGTGCGGATCTATACTGGGGATCGACTCAGCAGTGACGGTAGGACGCATTGATAACGAGGGCACTTGGGACGCCGGGTTTGGTGCAGGTCAAGGTTGGGTCAAGATCGCGGTGGTTGAAGGGCACACCGTAAACTGGAACGTTGCCGTGCAGAGCGATGGCAATATTCTGGTATGCGGCTTCGTGATCGAGTCAACCGGACTCCCCAAAGGCTTTGTTGCCCGAGTGTTGGGATGACCGTTCATTCTTCCGCTCTGGACTGCCCGATAAAAGCATCCGCCAGCACTCGGTTACGGGGCACGCCCGCCAGATATAGAGATTTGGCAAAATTCTCGACGCTGGCCGGCCCGCCACACACCAGAGCCACCGCCCGACGGGACAACAGGCGCAGCTCGCTCGCGGCGGCAGGCCATTCCTCAGCGGTAATGAACCGGGCCTGCAAGTGCGGATACGTTTGCGCAAGGCTGTGCAGTTCGTCGATCAGATAGTGCTCATTGCGCTCATGAGCCAAGTGCATCAGGTGGATTACGCCCTGATGCTCTTGGCGCAGCGCTTCACGCAAGATACCCCACAAAGGACCGAGACCCGTGCCGGCAGCGAGAAGCAGCAAAGGACCGGCTTGCCAATCGGGATCGTAATGCAGGGCGCCGTCGCGCAATTCGCCGAGACGGATGCGATCCCCCTGCCGCAACCGGCGCGCCGCATCACAGAAGGCTCCCGGCCGACGGCAATCGATATGAAACTCCAGAAAGGCGTCTTCACCCGGCAGGCTCGCCAGCGAATACGGCCGTGCAATGCTGTCGATCCAGAGCACCATATGCTGCCCGGCTTGATAACGCAGCGGACGCTCCGGCTCCACGCGCAAACGCAGGACACTGGGGCTGAGCCAGTCGCAGCTCAGAACCTTGGCGGGCAATCCGTCTCGTGCGGGGTCGAAGATTTCGACGGACAGGTCTTCGCTGACTCGGCACTGACAAGCGAGCCGCCAGCCTTCACGGCGCTTGTCGAGCGAGAGCGCTTCGGGCTGCGCGTCGACGGGCTCGCCCTTCACGCAACGAACCAGGCACGCATGGCAACTGCCCGCCCGGCAGCTATAAGGCACGTTAAAGCCCGCCTGATTCAGGGCGTCGAGCAGATTGCTGTCTGCCACCACCGGCCAATGTCGGTCGCCGACATGTAATTCAGGCATCGGAAAGTTCCAGGCCAG
>JARDZH010000272.1 GCA_029240955.1 Pseudomonas sp.
CCGGCAAGCCTGGATGATCCGCTGGCCGCCAGCACGCAACAGGCAGTCGAAGGTTTCAGCCGCTCGCTGGCCAAGGAAATGCGCAGCGGCGGCACGGTGCAGCTGCTGCAAGTCGATGATGGCGCGCAGAGCCAGCTCGAAGGCGCGTTGCGCTTTCTGCTGTCGCCCAAGAGCGCATTCATCTCCGGCCAGGTGATTCGCCTGACGCCTTATCCCACTCACGTACAGGACTGGACGCGGCCACTGGCCGGCCAAAAGGCGCTGGTGACCGGTGCCGCGCGCGGCATCGGCGCCTCTATTGCAGAAACCCTGACCCGCGACGGTGCGGACGTGGTGTTGCTGGACGTGCCGCAAGCCCGGTCCGATCTTGAAGCGCTGGCCGCGCGGCTGGGCGGTCGCGCATTGACGCTGGATATCTGCGCCGAAGACGCTGCCAGCCAGTTGCACGAGCACCTGTCCGGCGGCATCGACATTCTGGTGCATAACGCCGGTATCACCCGTGACAAAACCCTGGCGAACATGCCGGAGGATTTCTGGGACTCGGTGCTCTCAGTCAATCTCAATGCGCCCCAGGTGCTGACTCAGGCGCTGCTGGACAATGGCACCTTGAACGACAACGCCAGAATCGTGTTGATGGCGTCGATCAGCGGCCTGGCCGGCAACCGCGGCCAGACCAACTACAGCACCAGCAAAGCGGGCCTGATCGGCTTTGCCCGGGCATTGGCGCCGGCGCTGCAAGCGCGTGGCATGACGATCAACGCCGTTGCTCCAGGCTTTATCGAAACCCGCATGACTGCCGACATGCCGTTCACCCTGCGCGAAGCGGGTCGACGCATGAGCTCTCTGGGCCAGGGCGGTCTGCCTCAGGATGTTGCCGAAGCAGTCGCCTGGTTCAGTCAGCCCGGCAGCGGCGCTATTACCGGCCAGGTGTTACGAGTGTGTGGCCAAAGCGTGATCGGGGCGTGACCCCGGAATGAGTTGAAGGAGACAGACCATGACTGCTCACTGGCGCTACCTCGATGCTCTGCAACCCCTGTCCAATTCGTTTATTCAGGCAGCACTGCGGCGCAAGGTCACCGGAACGCAATTGCCCAACATCGGACTGCGCAGCTGGGTGTCGGTGGACACCGATAAACTGGCGGCGTATCGCAAGACATGCGGCTTCAAGGAAGCCAGCCTGTTGCCGCCGACCTTCGCTCACGTGCTGGCATTCCCGCTGCAGATGCAGCTGATGACTCAGAAAGAGTTTCCTTTCCCGCTGCTGGGGCTGATTCATACCGCCAACCGTATTCGCATTCATCGCCCGCTGGGCGGGATTACCCAGCTGTACGTTAGCGTGCAGGCTACCGAGTTGCAGCCCCATGCCAAAGGCGCGACCTTCAACCTGATGACTCAGGTTGAGGACGGGCTTGGGCTGCTGTGGGAAGAAGAAAGCACCATGCTCTGCAAAGGCGTGGAACTGGGGGTAGCGGAATCCGAAGCGACTGCAACGGCAGCCAGCCTTGACGAGTCGTACCCCGTCAGCGAGTTGACTCGCTGGGAAGCGCCGGCCGATATCGGGCGCCAGTACGCAAAAGTCTCCGGGGACTACAACCCGATTCACCTGAGCGCGGCCAGCGCCAAATTGTTCGGCTTTCCTAAAGCCATTGCTCACGGCATGTGGCTCAAGGCTCGAACACTCGCTGCGATGGAGGATCATCTGCCTGCGTCCAATGTCGAGATGGCGGTCGAGTTTCACAAACCGGTGAGGCTGCCCGGCCACGTCGCGTTGTTCACCAGTGCGGCGGGCTCTCACGGACAGGTGCGGGTAGAAGGCGAACCGGGCATCGTGCACATGACTGGCCGCTGGAAACCCCTGCTGGATTGAGCGGGCCTGGCAGCGAGGATTGAAAACCCGCTTGCCTGGCATCTCGTTCCCCCTGAAGCTATGCGTCTTCAGGAGAGCCCCATCATGAACCTCGACGAGTTGACTCAGCGTCTGCATCGCATCCGCGATCAGAACGACTGGCAGCAGTTTCACAGTCCAAAAAATCTGGCGATGGCCGCCAGCGTGGAAATGGCCGAACTGGTGGAAATCTTCCAATGGCTGCGCGAGGACGAGTCGCGCAAGCTGCCGCCGGAAAAACTGGCGCATGCGGGTCAGGAAGTCGGCGACATCGTGCTTTACCTGGTGCTGTTGTGCAGCGAGCTCGGGCTGGACATGGAAGCCGTGGTACGCGACAAGCTGGCGGACAGCGAGCGGAGATTCGCCAAGTGAGCGACCGTCATTTCGACCAGCTGGCGACCCGTTTCGCGGAAAAGATCTACGGCGGTGCCAAAGGCGTCATCCGTCTGGCAGTGTTGCAGGCTGATCTGACTGAAGCCTTGCCTGATCGTCCGTTGCGAGTGCTGGATATCGGCGCCGGCCTCGGGCACATGTCGCTGTGGCTGGCGCAGCGCGGGCATCAGGTGACGCTCGCTGAACCGGCCGAGCCGATGCTTGAAGGTGCACGTCAGCGTTTTGCCGAAGCAGGCTGCGATGCGACGTTCATCCTCGCCCCATGGCAGGAACTGCCGGGGCTGCTCAGCGACACCTACGATCTGGTGCTGTGCCACGCGGTGCTGGAATGGCTCGCCGAGCCGCACACTATCTTGCCGGTGCTACGGCGCCTGACCCGCGACGACGGCTGTCTGTCGCTGGCGTTTTACAACCGCGATGCGCTGATTTATCGCAATTTGCTCAAGGGCCACTTCCGCAAGATGCGCAAGAACGATCTGGCCGGAGAAAAGCAGAGTCTTACGCCTCAGCAGCCTCTCGACCCACGGGAACTGGCAACGCAACTTGAAGGAATGTGGCAGGTCGAAACCCAGAGTGGCGTACGAGTGTTCCATGACTACATGCCGGTCGAGTTTCAGGCGCGTGCTGAACTGGACGGGCTGGTCGAAATGGAGCTGGCTCATCGGCGCCATCCGGCCTTTATGGGCCTGGGTCGTTACCTGCACTGGATCTGCCGGCCAGTGTGACACCATCGCGGAGAGCATCATGAAACGCTGCCTCGCCTTGCTCGCCATCAGTCTTACACTTAGCGCCTGTCAGAGCGACAACCCGTACGTCGCCGACTCCAGACCGCTGCCGCCCGCTCCAGCGCAGGCGGCCACTGCCATCGACATGAGCGCCTATCCGGCGCCGCCGCGCGATTACGGTCGTTATCGCAGCTGGGCGTGGCTCAACAACCAGTTGCCGCCTGGTACGGCGTGGATGGATTCGGCGCAAGTGGCCGAAGCGGTCAGCAACGGTCTCGACCAGCGCGGGCTGCGACCGGCACGTGCCAATCAACCGGCCGATGTCTACGTCAGCGCAGCGACCCGTCAGGAAACCCGCCTGCGCCAGGTTCGCGATTACGACTCTTATTACGACCCCTATTACGGCAGTTCGATAGGCTATGGCGGTTACCGACGTCACGGTTACGGTGGCTACGGCGGATACGCCAGCGTGCCGGTGGTGCGGACCTATCAGGTTCAAGTCATGGTCGTGCAGATCAGTCTGTTCGATGCACGCACCGGGCAGCCGGTGTGGAGCGCCAGTGCCGACGCATCGAGCGGCAGCAAGGAATCCGACCGCGGTCAGGCTCTGCGCCAGGCCGTACAGCAAGCCCTGAATGCCTATCCTCCTTCTTGACCCTTCCGGAGAACCGCCATGTTCCGTCGCTTGGCTTTGCTGTCTGTTGCTCTGCTGCTCAGCGCGTGTCAGAGCTATCACGTCGATCGCGATTTCGACGCCCAACGGGATTTCGGCGGTTATCGCAGCTGGAGCTGGAAAGAGCCGGCCGTGCAATATCAGCCGGACGATCCACGGTTCAAAAGTGACCTGACGGAGCAGCGTATCCGCCAGGCCATTACCGATCAGCTGGACCAGCGCGGTCTACGTCAGGCGGCATCCGGTGGTCAGGGTGACGTGAAGGTGCAGGCATGGCTGATCGTTGAAAACCGCCAGCAGATGGTGAGTTCCAACTACGGCGGCGGCTGGGGCCCTTGGGGTGGTTACGGCTATTGGGGCGCGCCAATGACCACCGAAACCCGCAATGTGGATTACAAGGTTTCGACCTTGCAGATCGACCTGTTCGACAGCAAGGACGGCAAGTTGGTGTGGCGCGGCAGCACCGAGCGCATTCTGGGCAGCGACTCGGCGAACCCTTCCGAGCGCGAAACCGTGGTCCGCACCGTGGTGGCGAAGATTCTGGAACAGTATCCGCCGCGGTAACCAGGCGCCAGCAAGCTGGCTCCTACGTGGATTGCGAGCCCTACTGACCCGTAGGAGCCAGCTTGCTGGCGATTGGATGCGCAGCATCCATACAACCGGACCCTGCGACTAATCCAACTGCGGCAGACTCACCCGATACGGCTCGTCGCTCACCGCCGACAGCACTTGATTGCGGCCCGCGCGTTTGGCGCGGTACAGGACGCTGTCCGCCTGGGAAGCGAGACTCAGGCTATCGTCGCCAAGCCCCAACGCCACCACACCCGCACTGAACGTACAGAACAGATCTACCGGCTGGGCCGGATACTGGATTTCCGCAAACCTGTGGCGGATCTCTTCGAGCACGTTATGCGCGCGCTGGATTTCGGTGTCCGGCATCACGATCGCAAATTCTTCACCGCC
>JARDZH010000273.1 GCA_029240955.1 Pseudomonas sp.
GTTGAGCAGCATCCTAAGATGGAAGGACGCCAGCTGATCATGGTCATCGCCCCGAAAAAGAAGAAGTAACCACTAGGGCACGGCAGGCCTTGCGGTTATGTTTATCAACTGAATGCGGAGTATCCGAACATGCCAAAGATGAAGACTAAAAGTGGTGCAGCTAAGCGGTTTCTGAAAACCGCCAACGGCATCAAGCACAAGCACGCTTTCAAGAGCCACATCCTGACCAAAATGTCGACAAAGCGTAAGCGTCAACTGCGCGGTAGCAGCCTGCTGCATCCGTCTGACGTGGCTAAAGTCGAGCGCATGCTGCGCCTTCGTTAATTTTGATCAAGATATAGAGGAAGTTACTCATGGCTCGTGTAAAGCGTGGCGTCATTGCCCGTAAGCGTCACAAAAAGATTCTGAAACTTGCCAAAGGCTACTACGGCGCGCGTTCGCGTGTATTCCGTGTTGCCAAGCAAGCGGTCATCAAGGCAGGCCAGTACGCCTACCGCGACCGTCGTCAGAAAAAACGTCAGTTCCGCGCTCTGTGGATCGCTCGTATCAATGCTGGTGCTCGTGTTAACGGTCTGTCCTACAGCCGTTTCATCGCTACGCCTACCGTGACCGTCGTCAGAAAAAACGTCAGTTCCGCGCTCTGTGGATCGCTCGTATCAACGCTGGTGCGCGTGTCAACGGTCTGTCCTACAGCCGTCTGATCGCTGGCCTGAAAAAAGCGTCGATCGAGATCGACCGCAAGGTTCTGGCTGATCTGGCAGTGAACGAAAAAGCGGCGTTTGCTGCAATTGTCGAGAAAGCTAAAGCCACTTTGGCCTAAGTCCCCGACAATCACCGCCCCGGTTTCCGGGGCTGGTGTTGAACGTCATAAATAGGGGAAGAGCCTTAAAGCTCTTCCCCTATTTTGTATCTGGAGTCTGTACATGGAAAACCTGGACGCGCTGGTCTCTCAAGCTCTTGAGGCTGTGCAACGCGCTGAAGATATCAATGCCCTGGAGCAAATCCGGGTTCAATACCTTGGCAAGAAAGGCGAGTTGACTCAGGTGATGAAGACCCTGGGGAACCTGCCGGCTGAAGAGCGTCCGCAAGTCGGCGCGCTGATCAACGTCGCCAAGGAACGTGTTACAGAGGTTCTCAATGCCCGCAAGGCGTCGTTCGAGGAAGCGGAACTGACCGCCAGACTTGCCGCCGAATGCATTGACGTGACCCTGCCGGGCCGTGGTCAGACCTCAGGCGGTCTGCACCCGATCACCCGCACTCTGGAACGTATCGAACAGTTCTTCACCCACATCGGCTACGGCATTGCCGAAGGTCCAGAGGTCGAAGACGACTACCACAACTTCGAAGCACTCAACATCCCCGGCCACCACCCGGCGCGGGCGATGCACGATACCTTCTATTTCAATGCGAACATGCTGCTGCGCACCCATACCTCGCCGGTACAAGTGCGGACCATGGAATCGCAACAGCCTCCGATCCGGATCGTCTGCCCAGGCCGCGTCTATCGCTGCGATTCGGATATCACCCACTCGCCGATGTTCCACCAGATCGAAGGCTTGCTGGTTGACCGCGATATCAACTTCGCGGACCTGAAAGGCACCATCGAGGAATTCCTGCGGGTGTTCTTCGAAAAGGAGCTGGCGGTGCGTTTCCGTCCTTCGTTCTTCCCCTTCACCGAGCCTTCGGCTGAAGTCGACATGGAGTGCGTGATGTGCAGCGGCAAAGGCTGCCGTGTCTGCAAGCAGACCGGCTGGCTGGAAGTCATGGGCTGCGGCATGGTGCACCCCAATGTATTGCGCATGTCCGGGATCGACCCCGAAGAGTTCCAGGGTTTTGCATTCGGCATGGGCGTAGAGCGCCTGGCCATGCTGCGTTACGGTGTCAATGATTTGCGCCTGTTCTTCGACAACGACTTGCGGTTCCTCGCGCAATTTCGCTAGGTCGCACGCCCGTAACGTATCTTTCAGGAGAGCAGGATGAAATTCAGTGAACAATGGCTGCGCGGCTGGGTAAGCCCGCAGGTTTCCCGCGACGAGCTGGTAGCTCGTCTTTCCATGGCCGGCCTTGAGGTCGACAGCGTGACGCCGGCCGCCGGCGAATTCTCGGGTGTGGTCGTAGGCGAGGTGCTGAGCACCGAGCAGCACCCTGATGCCGACAAGCTTCGTGTGTGCCAGGTCAGCAACGGCAGTGAGACTTTTCAGGTGGTATGCGGCGCGCCGAACGTGCGCCCGGGCCTGAAGATTCCGTTCGCCATGATCGGGGCCGAACTGCCCGGCGACTTCAAGATCAAGAAAGCCAAGCTGCGCGGCGTCGAGTCGAACGGCATGCTGTGCTCGGCCGCCGAGCTGCAGGCCGGTGAGGGCAACGACGGCCTGATGGAGCTGGCAGCCGACGCGCCGGTCGGTCAGGACATTCGGACCTACCTTGAACTCAACGACGCGAGCATCGAAGTCGACCTGACCCCGAACCGTGGCGACTGCCTGTCGGTTGCAGGTCTTGCTCGCGAAGTCGGCGCGCTGTATGCGGCCGACGTCACTCGCCCGCAGATCGCGGCAGTCACGCCGGTGCACGACGAAACCCGTCCGGTCGAAGTGCTCGCGCCGGCCGCATGCCCGCGGTATCTGGGCCGCGTGATCCGTAACGTGGACCTGTCCCGTCCAACACCTTTGTGGATGGTCGAGCGCCTGCGTCGTTCCGATATCCGCAGCATCGATGCCGCCGTCGATATCACGAACTACGTGATGCTCGAACTGGGTCAGCCTCTGCATGCATTCGATCTGGCCGAAATCAACGGCGGGATTCGCGTGCGCATGGCGGAAGAGGGCGAGAAGCTGGTACTGCTCGATGGCCAGGAAGTCAGCCTGCGCGCCGACACGCTGGTCATTGCCGACCATCAACGTGCGCTGGCCATCGCCGGTATCATGGGTGGCGAACACAGCGGTGTAACCACCAGCACCCGCGACATCTTTCTGGAAAGCGCATTCTTCGACACCATCTCGGTCGCTGGCAAGGCGCGTTCGTACGGCCTGCACACCGATGCTTCGCACCGTTACGAGCGTGGCGTCGACTGGCAGCTGGCTCGCGAGGCGATGGAGCGCGCGACCGGCCTGCTGCTGGAAATCACCGGCGGTGAAGCAGGTCCTGTGATCGAAGCGGTCAGCGAACAGCACCTGCCTTCGGTTGCGCCGGTTACTCTGCGCGCCAGCCGCGTCGAGCAAATGCTGGGCCTGGTCATCGAAACGGCCGAGATCGAGCGCCTGCTCAACGCGCTGGGTCTCAAGGTTTCCGGCGACGGTGAAGGCCAGTGGCGCGTTGAAGTGCCAAGTCATCGTTTCGACATCAGTCTGGAAGTGGACCTGATCGAGGAGCTCGCTCGTCTGTACGGTTACAACCGGCTGCCGGTTCGTTACCCGCAAGCGCGTCTGGCACCGCAGGCCAAGGCCGAAGCGAAAGGCGACCTGCCGGAGCTGCGCCGTCTGCTGGTCGCTCGCGGATATCAGGAAGCGATCACCTACAGCTTCATCGATCCAAAATGGTTCGAGCTGTTCAGCCCCGGCACTCAGCCTCTGCTGCTTGCCAACCCCATCTCCAATGACATGGCGGCGATGCGCTCGTCGTTGTGGCCGGGTCTGGTCAAAGCGTTGCAGCACAACCTCAATCGCCAGCAGGATCGCGTCCGCATGTTCGAAAGCGGTCTGCGCTTCGTCGGCCAGTTGGGCGAACTGAAGCAAGAGCCGATGCTGGCGGGCGTCGTGTGCGGCAGCCGTCTGCCGGAAGGCTGGGCACAGGGCCGCGATGTGGTCGACTTCTTCGACGTCAAGGCAGACGTGGAAGCGGTACTGGGTTTCGCCGGCGCTCTGGACGATTTCACGTTCTCGCCCGGTCAGCATCCAGCGCTTCATCCGGGTCAGACCGCGCGCATCGAGCGCGACGGTCGAGAAGTCGGTTTCCTTGGCGCGATTCATCCGGAACTGGCGAGAACCCTGGGGCTGGACCGTCCGGTATTCGTGTTCGAGCTGGTGCTGGCTGAAGTGGCTACCGGTCGTCTGCCGAAATTCCACGAGTTGTCTCGCTTCCCGGAAGTGCGCCGCGATCTGGCGCTGCTGGCCGACCGTGACGTAGCGGCGAGCGCCGTTCTCGACGTGATCCGCGAAAATGCCGGGGAATGGCTGACAGACCTCAGGCTATTTGACGTCTATCAGGGTAAAGGCATTGATCCGCATAGAAAAAGCCTTGCAGTCGGCTTGACCTGGCAGCATCCATCGCGCACTCTTAATGACGATGAGGTAAACGCAACCACACTTGCTATCCTCACCTCACTTGAGGAGAGGTTAAACGCCACGTTAAGGAAGTAGCGTATGGGGGCTCTGACGAAAGCTGAAATGGCCGAACGTCTGTATGAAGAGCTGGGCCTGAATAAACGAGAAGCCAAGGAATTGGTCGAGCTGTTCTTTGAGGAAATCAGGCACGCTCTGGAAGATAACGAGCAGGTGAAGTTGTCCGGTTTCGGCAACTTCGACCTGCGAGATAAACGCCAGCGGCCTGGGAGGAATCCCAAGACCGGTGAAGAGATCCCGATCACTGCGCGTCGAGTGGTCACCTTTCGTCCAGGGCAGAAGTTGAAGGCCCGAGTTGAGGCTTATGCTGGAACCAAGTCATAACGACGAGCTGCCGCCGATCCCAGGCAAACGCTACTTCACCATCGGTGAAGTCAGCGAGCTTTGTGCGGTAAAACCGCACGTTCTGCGCTACTGGGAGCAGGAGTTTCCTCAACTCAACCCCGTCAAGCGACGCGGAAACCGGCGGTATTATCAGCGCCAGGATGTGCTGATGATCCGCCAGATCCGTGGTCTGCTTTACGATCAAGGTTTTACCATCGGTGGAGCGCGCCTTCGGCTCTCCAGCGGTGAGCCTAAGGACGATACCCAGCAGTACAAGCAGATGATCCGGCAGATGATTGCCGAACTGGAAGATGTGTTGGTGGTGCTCCGTACCTGAGTCCAGTCAGATACTTCCATAATTCAAAAGCTTAGGGTATATTCCTCATCGCTTTATCAAGTTGTAACGCCTAGTCGGGGCGTAGCGCAGTCCGGTAGCGCACTAGCATGGGGTGCTAGGGGTCGAGTGTTCGAATCACTCCGTCCCGACCATATATTTCAATGACTTAGCCCAACCTTCTCAGGTTGGGCTTTTTCATGTGCGTGA
>JARDZH010000274.1 GCA_029240955.1 Pseudomonas sp.
GCTTCCTTGGGATCATCCAGCACGCTGGTATCCGCCATTCCTCTGCCTTTGAGTACTTCCAGCAAGCCGTTAGGCAAGATGCTGTCCACGCCCACAAGCTTGGGGTTGTGCGTCCCGCTGCGTAGCAGCTTGAGGTTTTCCACCGCGCAGTTGTTGGAGAGGAAGTAATAGTTGCCGTCGTAGCTCCAGTGCATCTCGGCTGCGTGCTGCACCAGGCCTTCTATTTCGGGACGCGTGAGGGTGATGGGCACCGACGCCAGGCTGCGCAGCTCTGTCTTGGTGTACTCGTCGATGACTTGCGCCAGAGGCAGCACGAACAGGCGAGAGGGGTATGCGCCCATCAGCCCGTCCCAGCTGGACAGTTGCACATCGCCCACGAAGGCTCGATAGGACAGGACCAGATGCTGGTCCAGATCCAGCCGACAATCCGGCCCACGTGGCCGGCCTGGCTTGCAGATGACCAGACGCAACATACTGTGGCCCCAACGGCTGACCCAGTTCTGGTTAGCCTCGGCCAGCAGGTAGTCCACCGCGTAGACCCGCTCCGGATCGAGTTTGCCGAGCGGCTCGCGTCCGAAGTCGTTGCCGGCATTCAGGTAAGGGTAAACCGATGGGCATTCGTCCTTCGCAGCCGGCGCCCAGCCGAAATGCGCCTCGTACCAGGCATAGAGGGCTGGGCGGCGGCAGGCGTAAGCCGGATCGAGGAGAAAGTACTCCATATTGACCGCTACGAACTCCAGCGGACTGCTGACTTCGTAAATATCCGGGCTGCGAACGACCTGACCATTGTGCTGCTCGCGCTCGCCGCGTCGGCCGACGTATTGCGGCCAGCCGGCCAGATCCAGCAGACGAGGATCATCGCTGAGCGTGAAGCGTCTTTCGGTCTGGCCTCGGCATTCGTCTGGCAACCCGACTTTGCCGAGCGTGCTGCTGCGACGTGAGCAGTGAAAAATGACGGCGCGCTGATCGGACGTCCACAAACGAGCGCGATCATAGACGTGGGTGAGTTCGTGCAGCACCGTGGCGAGCAACTCGCGTCGAACCGTGCCGTGCGGACGACCGGTCTGCTCAGTAGCGGCCGAGCCATCTGTGAGCGAAGCCAGGAGCCGGGTATTGAGATAGAGCTGATAAGGGCCTGCCGCCTGACCGTAAGCGTTGTCCGGCATATCGCTGGACCAGCTGACGTCGACCTTTCGGTTCAGCCGGGTGACGAAACTGGGTGGCAGAGCGCCAACCGCTTCGTCCAGCAGCGTCTGGCTCGCTTGTTGTTGCGCGACTGACAGCCCGTCGGCATGCAGCTCCAGCTTCAGGCTGGCAGCTGCATGGGTCCCGACCAGCGACAGCGCGCCGGCCAGCAGCCAGACGCGAAGGCGCCTCACAATGCGAGGATTGCTTCGGCGAGCGTCTGGTCGCTGGCGTTACGAGCTTCCGGTACGCGTGTGCGCAGGGTGTCAAATGCAGCGTCGAGTTGGGCGCCGTGGATATCGCCACCGCTGGCAACATAGCTGGCGGCATCGTCCTTGGCCTGGACCACGACTTTGGAGTCGCGAATAGAAGTTGTGGTGTCTGAGGTGAAGTCGATGGAGCGACCGAACGCGCGAACGATGATATTGCTCGTGGCCACGACGGTCTGGGCCTGGGCGATGTCAGCGATCAAAAAGAGGCCGAGGGTGGCTGCAATCAGCGGGGTGCGCATGTAATGACGTCTCCAGTAACGCTAAATTCAAAAGTGCCTATTGGACGAGGATTGCCTGCGCCAGTTCAAGGTCGCTGGCACGAAGTTTTGCGTGATTATGTCGCAGGTTACGCAGTGCAGCTTCCAGCCGAACGCCTCGAAACCGGCCATCGCTGGCGATAAATGCAGCAGCATCATCCCGGGCGGCAAGCACCAGCTTGTTGTCGAAGGGAGCGGAAGTAACCTGGCTGGTCACGTACCCGGTCTTGACCAGGCTTTGAGTGGTCGTATCGAACGCTTGGGCAGGGCTGATACAGACAAGAGCAGCGACAGGCGCCAAAAGTACAAGCAGCAGTAAACGCATGTTTCTCAATTGAGCGGCAAAACGAGCGCCAAGGCTAGCGCATCGCTTGAATCAGGGCTACCCCGACGGCCTGGCCGCCGGGGCTTCTCTCAGATAGCGAGAATGGCCTGAGCCAGTTGGGCATCTGTAGCCTGCAGCTGAGGCAGCTTCTGGCGGATATGGTCCAGCGCACCTTCGAGTTGGGCACCGCGGATTTCGCCAGCACTACCGACGAAGCTTGCGGCTTCATCGCGGGCTGCGCGAACGATCTTGTCATCGCGCAAGGAAGACGTGAGGTCCGAAGTGGCGTCGGTCGAAGCTGCAACTGCGTCAACGATTGTATCGGTGGTGACGATGAAGCTCGAGGCGTTCGCGCTAACGGCCGCTGTCAGGAGAACAGCTGCGCCGAGAATACGTACCAGGGTCATGATGGAGTCCGTCGTGTGAGAAAACCGGTGATTCGGATACCGGCCGCTAAAATGCGCGGTCGGAGGAAGGCGTAAGCCTAGCGCAGGCACGTCCGGCTTGTCATCGCGGCGCTTTGCCAGTGAGCGGGCTTGAGCGCTGAAATTGTACTGGTGCAGTGAGCGTTGAATTCAACTGTACCTATAAACCTTGTACGCCTTGGTTCCAGACGTTTTTTGCAGCCACAACGACAAAGCCCGCCTCGGCGGACCGAGACGGGCTCTGTGTGAACAATTCAGGGTGCTGGCGAGTGGTCAATGAGACCAGAACCAGCGGGCGCTAAATCAGCGCCAGAACGGCTTGCTCAGTTCTTCGTAACGCTGTGCTTCGCTGATACCAGCGTCGGCGAGCAGACGTGCATCCAGACGAGCCAGTTGGTGGCGGCTGGACAGGCGACGTTGCCAGAGCATCAGGTTGGCGAACATGCGCAGAGGCAGAGCAGCTTGTGGAGCGGTGTTGGTGTTTTCGCTGAACAGATCGGAACTGAGTGTACGTTCCATGGTGTGACTTCCTTCCGCTTGTGGCGGGATTAGATGGTTGCTTGACTGGTGCCCATTCTCCTCTCACTCGTCCAGCTTCAATAGGCACAGTTCATTTGTATTGTAAGGGTTCAGTTAACTGTTTAAGGGTACTGTTTTGCTCGTAAACGGGGCAACTGTACCGGTTGGCACCGAGTTGGTGCATTTCTGGTGGTTTCGGTCGTTTATGCCGCCCGTTCTTATAGTTTTCGACCGGTACAGCAGTACAGTTTTTTGAGTTTCCGCCACTGTCAGTTCAGGACTGTGCAACTGTTTCTGTTTGCCACCTCGAACTGTGCATATCAGCCCTGCAACATCCGACCCGTTTCTTCGAGGTTGATGTGCCAACTCAGGGCCTCCTGAAGGACGTGAGGCGTATGTCCGCCACGCTCACAGGCGCTTGCGAAATACTCATCCAGCGCTTCGCGATACATCGGGTGCACACAGTTGTCGATGATGACCCGCGCACGCTCACGTGGAGCGAGGCCCCGCAAGTCAGCCAGGCCTTGCTCTGTCACCAGAATGTCGACGTCATGCTCGGTGTGGTCGACGTGGCTGACCATTGGCACAACACTGGAGATTGCCCCGCCTTTGGCGATCGACTTCGTTACGAAAATCGCCAGATGCGCGTTGCGCGAGAAGTCCCCGGAGCCTCCGATGCCGTTCATCATGCGGGTGCCGCAGACATGCGTGGAGTTGACGTTGCCGTAGATGTCGAACTCCAGCGCCGTATTGATACCGATGATGCCCAGCCGGCGAATCACTTCCGGGTGGTTGGAGATTTCCTGCGGACGCAGCACGAGACGGGATTTGTAGCGATTGAAGTCAGCGAACACTTCCGCGTGCTTGGCTGCCGACAGCGTCATGGAGCTGCCAGAGGCGAACGTCAGTTTGCCCGCATCGAACAGGTCAAACGTCGAGTCCTGCAATACTTCGGAATACATGGTCATGTCTTCGAAAGGAGAGTCGAGCAGACCGTGCATGACCGCATTCGCGATCGTTCCGATACCGGCTTGCAGCGGCATCAGCTTGTTGGCCAGACGTTCCTCGCGCACTTCCTTTTTGAAGAACTCGACCAGATGGTTGGCGATCGCCTGAGTGTCCTCGTCAGGCGGCAGCACGGTAGAAGGAGAGTCCGGCCGGTCGCTGATCACGATACCGACAATTTTGGCTGGATCGATCTTTACTGCATGGCTGCCGATCCGCGAGTCAGCTTCCAGAACCGGGATAGGCAGACGGGTCGGCCGGTAACTGGGAATGTACACATCGTGCAGTCCTTCCAGCTCCAGCGGTTGGGACAGGTTGATCTCCACGATCACCTGCTTGGCCAGAATGGCGAAGCTGGCCGAGTTGCCCACAGAAGTGCTGAGCACCAGGTGCCCGTCTTCGGTGATGGCGACGCATTCGATCACCGCAACATCTACCGCCTTGATCTGACGGTTGCGCAGCTGCTCGACCGTGTCCGACAAATGCTGGTCGATGAACATCACGCTGCCGGCATTGATGGCCTTGCGCAGCGTGCTGTCGACCTGGAACGGCATACGTCGCGACAGCGCGCCCGCTTCGGTGAGCTGCTTGTCGAGGTCGTTGCCCAGGCTTGCGCCGGTCATCAGGCTGATCTTCAACGGGGTC
>JARDZH010000275.1 GCA_029240955.1 Pseudomonas sp.
GTCGGGATCTACGGTCATGGGTTCTGGCGTTTCAAGGCCGGCGTCGATGACTTCCGCTGCTTTGCCAACCCGGATGCGCGCGAGACAACGTTTGACGCTTACTTCAAAGCGTACCGGCAATCCACAGATCGCCCGCCGATGTTGCTCATGCCTTATCTGCCGGGCAGCGAGTGTTCGGTGGACATGGTCTGCGAGCACGGCAAGGCCGTTGCTTATGTCGGACGCCGCAAGAGCGGCATGAACCAGACGTTCGAACGTGACGGCGCTGCGGTGCAGCTCGCGATACAGGCCGCAGAGCATTTCGGTTGCGATGGTCTGATCAATGTTCAGACCCGGGACGACGCGCAAGGTACGCCGCATTTGCTGGAGATCAACCCGCGTTATTCAGGCGGCATCGGCTATACGCGGGAAACCGGTATCAACCTGCCGGGCATCTTCGCCACACGCCGGCTGGGCATGAAAGAACCGGAAACATATTGGCTCGATAATATCCGGGTAAAGGCTATCACCGTGGCTGTACGGGCCATGGCCTGACCCGGATAATAGTTTTTTGCTATTAGTTCTCGCTCACGTCATGGAGGATCGGGCATGAAGTTGCTGGCACCGGGTGCAAACATTGCGTTGGCTCGCGCAGAGTGCAGTTGGAATCTCGAAACAGGGAGGCGATCGGTGTTTGGCGAGTATGGTGCTGTCGCCTTGCTGCCGGTCAACGAGAAACGCCAGCCGATGGGCAATCCGGCGCTGCTCCATCAGGAACAGAGCTGGATGGAGTGGAGTGGCGGGCCAGAGAACGTAGCGTGTGCATTGAAGCTTGATCGATTGCCGGCGGGCAGCGATCGAGTGCTGCTGATGGTGTATGTGTATGCGGCAACCGGGCCTGTAAGCGAGATGGGCCACCTGAATCTGCAGGTGGATACCGATATCGAGCACCGCGTGAGCCTGCAGGACAACGGCGAAGCTGCAATCATCATCGGGGAGTTCTACAAGCGCGCCGATCAGTGGAAGTTTCGGGCTTTGAGCGAGGGCTCGGCCTACGGTTTGTCAGCATTCGGGCGCAAGATCGGGCTTGAAGTGGACGACCGTCATCCACGGCGACCTTCCGGAGAGCCGGGGGCAGGACCTCGTCACGAGTCCGCGACCGGAACCGCTTTCGTGGTGGGCCCGGGGCATGTGATGACCTGTGCTCATGTCATCGAAGACATGAATGTGCTGCATATCACGTCGCTTGAAGGCCGCTACAAAGTCGAGCCAGTAGTGATCGACCGACGCAACGACATTGCGCTGCTTCGGGTACAGGGCGCGTCACCGTTGAAGCCGCTGACCTTTCGCCAAGGCGAGGGATGTGAAGCGGGGGATACGGTGGTGGTTCTCGGGTATCCGCTGGCGTCGATTTCCGGCGGCGGGTTGCAGGTTACCCAGGGCGGGGTCTCCGGGCTGTTTGGTCTGCACAGTGATGCGAGCCTGTTTCAGTTCACGGCGCCCATTCAACCGGGTTCCAGCGGCAGCCCGGTGTTCGATCAGGGCGGAGCGGTCATCGGCATGGTGACCTCAACCGTGCCTGACGGGCAAAACATGAATTTCGCGGTGAAATCCGCGCTGCTTTTATCTTTTCTGCAGGCTTGCCGCGTCGACGCATCGCAGGCTCGTCCGGAAAGGTCGTACACCACAACAGAAATCAGTCGCTCTGCACAGGCATCGCTCTGGCTCGTCGAAGCCTCTCGGGGGTGATGCCCGTCCCGCTCAGAAGGCGGGCAGGGCGTCAGGGCTACCAGCCCGTTAATCAGGATATGAATGATGGACAGCAGCACAGCTCTTTCCAAACCCGCAACACTTAGTGCTGAGCTGCTACGTGGACGGCTGGACGTAACGGTCGATGCGTCCAGCATCGCGCCGGACTCTCTGTTCGGCTTTGCTGAACGACGTAACCCCAAGCGCGCATTTCTGTTCGTGTCCCGGGTTCTAGGCCGGCATATTCCCGTGCGCCCAAGCGTCATGCTCAAGAGCTTCGAAGATCTGGCACGCAAGATTCCCGCCGACCTCCCGGGCCCGGTGCTGATCATCGGCATGGCCGAAACGGCGGTAGGGCTGGGTGCCGGTGTGCACCGCGCCTACAACCAGACCCGTTCGGATGCATTGTATCTGGTGAGCACACGCCATCCGACCGGTTCGGAACTGTTCGCCCGTTTCGAAGAAGAACACAGTCACGCCAGCGCGCATCTTCTGCACCTGCCGACCGATCCGGCTCTGCGCGAGATGATGCTCAGCGCGCGCTCTCTGGTGCTGGTCGATGACGAAGCCTCAACCGGCAAGACGTTCATCAATCTGCATCGCGCTCTGGTCGAGGCCGGCCTGAACAAGCTCGAGCGCGTGGTCACTTGCGTGCTTACCGACTGGTCCGCCGGTTCGGTCAGCTCGACAATGGGCTCGGTGGCCGAGCAGGTGTCGTTGTTGCAAGGTTCCTATTCATTCGCCGAAGACCTGACCGCGCCGCTGCCTGAAATGCCCGAAGTCGGCACCGTTGCCGCGGGCGACTGGCCATTGACGACCGCCAACGACTGGGGTCGGCTGGGCGTCCGCTCGGTTGCCGACACGCTGGCCCCCGGCCTGCAAGTCGGCAAGGGCGAACGGGTGCTGGTGGTTGGCACCAGTGAGTTCGTCTGGCGCCCCTTCCTGCTGGCCGAGCGCCTGGAGCGTGCGGGAGCAGACGTGCATTTCAGCTCCACCAGCCGCTCGCCGATTGCCTTGGGCCACGCCATCGGTCATGCACTTTCTTTTTCCGATAACTATGGACTGGGCATTCCCAACTTCCTCTACAACGTGAGGCCCGGTCAATTTGACCGGGTGCTGATCTGTACCGAGACTCCCCGACAGGCCGTTTCGCCGGAACTGGTTGATGTGCTGAATGCCGAGGTCATCTGTGATGAGTAATGATCGCCCATTGATCTTCGTCGACCTGGACGACACCTTGTTCCAGACCGCGCGCAAGACCGCGCCCGGTGTCGAAAAGCATGTCGCCACCGTGGATATCGTCGGCAATGCCAACGGTTACATGACCAACGTGCAAAAGTCGTTCGCCCACTGGCTTCTCGCGCATTCCGACGTCGTGCCAGTCACTGCACGCAGCGTTGAGGCGTTCAGTCGAGTGAAACTGCCGTTCACCGCTGGCGCGATCTGCTCGCATGGCGGCGCGATGCTTGACGTGATGGGACGCCTGGATCGCGACTGGAATGAGCAGATGAAGCAGACCCTCGCTCCGTATCAGTCGCGCCTGCATGAGCTGAGCGCAGCAACGTTGGCGATTGGTCAGGAACAGGGCGTGTCGCTGCGTGGCTGGGTAGTGGAAGAGGCCCGGTTGTTTCACTATGTGGTGACCAAGCACAACGAGAGCGATGACAGCATCCTGGACCGTGTCCTGGCCGAAGTACGTGCGCGCGGTCTGCTCGACGGCATGCATGTGCACGGCAACGGCAACAACCTGGCGTTCCTGCCCAATGGTCTCGCCAAGCGCTACGCCGTTCAGGAATGGCTCCGTCGCGACAAAGCGGTGAACGGCGAGCGACCGGTTCTGGGCTTTGGTGACAGCATTACCGACCTGGGCTTCATGGACGAGTGTCACTGGTGGGCAACGCCGGCACGCAGCCAGTTGGCAAGGATGTTCGCAGGCGCAGAACATGAGACGGGCGCGCGCGATGAGTAACGTCATGCACGGACTCGATACGGTTGGCAGCGGCAGCTATCAGCCGGACGACGTGCAATTCCTGCTGCGCCACGTCGATCTGGAAGCGACTGGCGTGGAAGAAAAAGAACGCCTCATCCAAACCGGGCAGAAGCATTACTCGGAAATGATCAGCGTCGAATCGGCCCCGGATCAGGCGCATCAAGCATTGTTCGAACGCGCTCTTGAGCAGAACGGGCCGCGTATGGCTGCCGACGTTCAGGCACTGGCACAGGCGCTGGACCGAGAGCTCCGAGGGCCGGAAATCGTTCTGGTCTCGTTCGTGCGTGCCGGCCTGCCGCTGGGCGTCCTGCTGCGCCGAGCGCTGACCGATCTCAACCGTGAGACGGTTCACTACGGGATCAGCGTCATCCGGGACCGTGGTATCGACCCGATCGCGCTGGAAGCCATCATTCAGGCACACGGCGCGCAGAATATCGTTTTCGTTGATGGCTGGACCGGAAAGGGAGCGATCTCCGGCGAGATCCGGCGCAGTCTGGCAGGCGACTCGCGTTTTCCCGAGGATCCACGACTGGTCGTGCTGGCCGACCCTTGCGGCAGCGCGTGGCTGGCAGCGTCTGCACAGGACTGGCTGATCCCCTCGGGAATCCTGGGCGCCACCGTGTCAGGTCTTGTGTCGCGTTCGATCTGGCCGGCCAAGGGCGGTCTGCACGGCTGCATGCTTTATGAACATTTGCGCGCTCACGACGTAACGCAGTCGTTCATCGAGCAGATTGAACAGCACCGACGTCATCCCATGTCCGTCGTCGAAGCCGCGCCGTGGAGCTTGGCTCAGCGTACGGAGCTCAAGGCGCAAGCGCAGCAGGTCGTCACGGACCTGGCAGAGCGGTTCGCAATCACTAACCTCAACCGGATCAAACCGGGCATCG
>JARDZH010000276.1 GCA_029240955.1 Pseudomonas sp.
TGAGGCTCTTCGCGGTCGCCACGTCCACCCAGACGGTGGTCAGCACATCCGCCTGCACGTTGAAGGTGACCACCTGCACGCGTACATCGCCCAGTGCATCGTACTGACTGAGCAACTGGTTGAGCGCCTGCTTGGCGAGGTCGAGTCGTGACAGACCCTCCACGCCCGACGGCAGCTTCATGCTTTCGGAGTTGTCGATCACCAGCAGCAGGTTGGTATTGACCGGCTGCGGCGCCACGCCCACTTGAATGTCGCCCGCCTGAGGCACGTCATCGACGATCACGATGTCCAGGTGCGAAGACCCGGTGTCGCCGTCCCGGTCCACCGCCACGACCTCGATCGTTTCGCCCAGACTGTTGGCACCATCGCCCGCTGGATGAGCGAGCGGGTCGCGCAGGGTGTAGCTGTACGTCACCTGCCCGGTCGACGGGTCGTAGCCGGTAATGCTCAAACTGTTGCCCAAGGGCGTCGTCGCGGTTTGCGGAAACTGCACGACCGCGCCGTCCTTGATCACCTGCACGCCGCCCACGGTCAGGCTTTGCAGACCATCGGCGGCGTCGACGGTGAAGCTGCCTTGCTGGGTCAGCTTGCCGGCATCAGGCGCCGAGCCTCCCGGAAGGTTGGCCTCATCGAACGCCAGCCCGCCTCCGGAAACGATGACATCGTGATCGATGGGCGGCTCGCAGGGTTCGCAGGGCGGCTCGACGGGTGGCTCCGGCTCGCATGGCGGTTCGACTGGAGGCTCAACCGGTGGCTCGACCGGCGGTTCTACTGGAGGCTCGACCGGTGGCTCGACCGGCGGTTCTACAGGTGGCTCGACCGGTGGCTCGACCGGCGGCTCGATCACCGGCGGCTCAGTAACAGGCGGTTCGACCACCGGCGGCTCTGGCGGGACAACCACCACGGGCGGCGTGCCGTCGGGGCGCTCGCCGGCGAACTCGTCCCGCCCTTCGGGGAAGATCGGCGTCATGGTCAGGCCTTCGGTCGCAAACCCGATGACCGGCTCCACGACACCACCGGTCTCGGTCAGCATCACGACGCTGTGCCCGCCACCGCCCTCACCCAGCGACGCCGGCTCGCTGCGTACCACGTCAGGGCCTGGCTCCTCGGCATGCGCGACGCCCAGCGTCGGGGTCAGTGGATCGAGCGTTTCCACATGCGCGGCGTGCCCTCGCAGAATCGACTCATCCAGCAGCACCCGGCTGTAGCGCCCCAGGGTCAGCTCGCTTCCATTCGCCAGGCGCACGGCAATCGCCCCGCCGGTTCCGGTCTGCAGGTACTCGCCCGCGTAGAGACGGTCACCGGCTTGCAACAGCCGTTGTTCTCCACTGGCGGAAACCGCCAGAACATCGCCCACCACTTGTCGAACCGTGCCAATCAGCCTTGCCATTGTTGCCTCCATCTCGATTCGAAACAGGCCATAGCCGTTTCACGATCGCGACGACAATTTGCAAAAACCTGACAGCGACAAAATATCGACGGCGAATCAATTCATTGTTTTTACATGTGAAAAGTGCCGGGTCCGCACACGATGCTGCGCGTCAAAAATCAATAAACCTAAATTTAGCGCTGCTAATCCTTTGATTTACCGCCGACACCACGAAACAAACATCGCTCGAATTCAAAAAAGCGCATAAGTTTTTTTCGGCATAAGCCTTATGAAAAAAGCGTCTGACCTTTCTCAAAAGTTGTTCTTAGCTGTGTTGTTACGAGCCTGAAACGGCCGACGAACTTTACAAAGTCATTTTTTTGGCGACCAAGAACACACGAGGGAATGTACTCATGCGCGATCTGACTCCGCTTTACACGGCAGTAGTCCTGGCAGTGGCTTGTGCTCAGGCGCAGGCCATCTCGTTGACCGAGGCGATCCAGCACACCATCGATCACCACCCCGAACTGCAAGCCGACAAGAACGAGCGGTTGTCCGCGGGCGAAGAACTCAACGTCGCCAAGGGCGGCTACTTGCCAACACTGGATGTGGTGGCGGGTTACGGCCGCCAGCAGACCGACAACCCCAGCACCCGCGCCCTCTACGGGCACGAGAACCGGACCTTGAACTACACCCAGTCCGAACTGCGCCTGCGGCAGTTGCTGTTCGACGGGTTCAACACGCCCAACGAGGTCGGCCGTACCAAAGCCGTGGTGAACTCGCGCGCGTATTACGTGCAAGGCACTTCGCAAAGCCTGGCGCTGCGTGCCATCGAGGTGTACCTGGAAGTGCTCAAGTGCCGCGAGCTGTTGACGCTGGCCCGCAATAACCTCCAGGCGCACATGCGCATCAACGACCAGATCGGTCTGCGCAGCGAGCGCGGCGTCGGCAGCACCGCCGACCGTGATCAGTCGCTGGCTCGCCGGGCACTGGCGCAGAACAACTTTCAGACCGCGCAGGTGAACCTGGCAGATGCCGAGGCGAACTTCGCCAGCGCCGTCGGCCGCCTGCCGGACGAACTCGAAACACCGCCGTCGATCAAGGGCGAAGTGCCGCTGAGCCTGACCGATGCACAGCAAAGCATGTTGCTCAACAACCCGTACCTGAAATCCGCCCAGGCTGACGTGCAGGCCGCCGAACGACAGTACGAAATCGCCAAGGCGCCTTTCTATCCCCGCTTCGATGCGGAGCTTGCGGTGGGTGCCAACGACAACCTGCAAGGCGAAGAAGGCCACGATAATCAATGGCGGGCCGCGGTGGTCATGAATTACAACCTGTTCAACGGCAACCGCGACAAGTCGCGCATGCGCTCCAACGCCTACAAGACCGGCCAGGCCATGGACATCCGCAACAACGCGCTGCGCATGCTCAACGAAAACATGGCGCTGGCCTGGAACGCCATGGCCAATGCCCGCCTGCAGACGCCGGTTGCCCGCGAATACGTCGAAACGACGACCCGGGTACGCGCGGCCTATCAGGACCAGTTCGGCCTCGGGCAGCGCACGCTGCTGGATCTGCTGGACAGCGAAAACGAACTCTATAACGCCGGCCGGCGCTACACCGAGGTGCGTTACACCGAAGAACTGGCGATGTACCGCGTACTGGCCAGCGAAGGCGAACTGCTGCGCAAACAGCGCATCGTGTTGCCCGCCGAATCGGTAGCGCTGAGCGAAGTGCAGAACGACGCGCGTCTTCCCGCCCTGAAATAACCCTTTCCGGGGAGTCCCGTCATGAACAGTCTGGAACTTCGCGACACCCTCGATGCTGCAGACAGCGTCGACGACCCGCTGCTCGACGGCCTGATGATTCTGTGCGGCCTGCATGGCCGCGACGTCAGCCGGGCCAGCCTGACCGCCGGGCTGCCGCTCGCCAGGCAGTGCCTGAACGAAGCGCTGCTGCCAAGAGCTGCAGCGCGCGCCGGGTTGCAGGCGCGCTGGCTGACCCGCGAACTGGCCGACATCGATCAGCTCAAATTGCCGGTGTTGCTGGCGCTGGCCAACAACAGTTGTGCAGTGCTCACGCGCTGGGGCGATGACGGTCGCGCGCTGATTCTGCCGTCGGAAAGCCAGGGCGGCGAACAGTGGGTCAGTCGCGAAGAGCTGACGGGGCGTTACACGGGCCAGGCGCTCTTCGCCCGTCCACTGCATGAGCTGGAACAGTTGCAGACGCCCCTGATGCCCCGGGTGAAGGCCTGGTTCCGGGACACCTTGCAGCGTTCGCGCAGTCTGTACGGCGATGCGATCCTCGCCAGCCTGTTGATCAACGTGCTGGGCCTGATGGTGCCGCTGTTCGTCATGCAGACCTACGACCGCGTCGTGCCCAATCAGGCCACGTCCACGCTCTGAGTGCTGGCCGCAGGCTTGCTGATCGGGACGCTGTTCGAGTTGGGATTGCGTCTGGTACGCGCCCGGTTGCTGGATCAGGCTGGCAGCAATACCGATCTGATTCTGTCGGCGACCCTGTTCGAACGCATTCTGGGCATGGACCTCAAGGCCCGCCCCGCGACAGTGGGCGGCTTTGCGCAGAGCATTCACGACTTCCAGGGCCTGCGGGAGTTTCTCACCTCGGTCACCCTGACCAGCCTGATCGATCTGCCGTTTGCGATTCTGATGTTGACGGTCATCGGTCTTCTCGGCGGCTGGCTGGTGCTGATCCCGCTTCTGGCATTCCCGCTGACCGTGCTGTTTGCCTGGGCGATTCAGGTCCGTCTGCGCGACACAGTGCAGAAGAGCCTGAGCCTGGGCGCGGCCCGGCAGGCGCTCCTCGTCGAGACGCTTGGCGGACTGGAGACCCTCAAGGCCTGCAACGCCGAGGGCGAGCGTCAGCATCAGTGGGAACAGACCCACGGCGCGGTCGCCCGACTCGACAACCATGCCCGGCGTCTGGCGGCACTCGCCAGCAACGGCACGCTGTTTGTCCAGCAACTGTGCGGCATGGTAACGCTGGTGGCCGGTGTCTACAGCATCATCGCCGGTCACCTGAGCGTCGGTGCGCTGGTCGCGACTTACATGCTCGGCAGCCGGGTGCTGGCGCCGCTCGGGCAAATCGTCGGGCTCATCACCCGCTATCAGCAAGCGCGGCTGACCATGGCTGGCACCGACGCGCTGATGGCGCTGCCTCAGGAGCGGGATGCCGAGAGGCGTCCGCTGGAGTCCGCGCCGCTGGCCGGCGCGGT
>JARDZH010000277.1 GCA_029240955.1 Pseudomonas sp.
GATTCGATTTCCGGGCTCTTGCAGGCAATCCGGTACATGTTGGCGGTCGGCCCGCCCATGTCGGAGATGACACCCGTGAAGCCGGGCACCTTGTCGCGAATTTCTTCGATTTCGCGAATGATCGAGTCTTCGGAACGGTTCTGGATAATACGACCTTCGTGCTCGGTGATAGAGCAGAAGGTGCAGCCGCCGAAGCAGCCACGCATGATGTTCACCGAGAAGCGGATCATGTCATAGGCCGGGATCTTTTCCTTGCCGTATGCAGGATGCGGAACGCGCGCGTAAGGCATGCCGAACACGTAGTCCATTTCTTCGGTGGTCATCGGAACGGGCGGCGGGTTGAACCACACGTCCACTTCGCCATGCTTCTGCACCCGCGCGCGGGCGTTGCCCGGGTTCGTTTCGAGGTGCAATACGCGGTTGGCGTGAGCGTACAAGACCGCGTCGTTGCGTACTTTCTCCACCGACGGCAGGCGAATGACCGTCTTGTCGCGGGTCATGCGCGGGCTGGCCAGAATCTGCACGACCTTGGCTTCGTTCGGGTCTTCGACTGGACCTTTTTCCTGCTCGATGGCGCAGGCCTGGGTGTCCTGAGTGTTCACGTACGGGTTGATGATCTTGTCGATCTTGCCCGGACGGTCGATGCGCGTGGAGTCGACTTCGTACCAACCCTCAGGCGTATCGCGGCGGATGAACGCCGTGCCACGCACATCGGTGATGCTTTCAATCGACTGGCCGTAGGACAGACGCTGAGCCACCTCGACGATAGCTCGCTCGGCATTGCCGTACAGCAGGATATCGGCGCATGCATCGATCAGGATCGAGTTGCGAACCTTGTCCTGCCAGTAGTCGTAATGAGCAATGCGGCGCAGCGATGCCTCGATGCCGCCGAGAACGATCGGCACATGCTTGTAGGCTTCCTTGCAGCGCTGGCTGTACACCAGACTGGCGCGGTCCGGACGCTTGCCGGCCAGACCACCCGGGGTATAGGCGTCGTCGGAGCGGATTTTCTTGTCTGCGGTGTAGCGGTTGATCATCGAGTCCATGTTGCCGGCCGCGACGCCGAAGAACAGGTTCGGCTCGCCCAGCTTCATGAAGTCGTCTTTGGACTGCCAGTTGGGCTGCGCAATGATACCGACGCGGAAGCCCTGGGCTTCGAGCAGACGGCCGATGATTGCCATGCCGAAAGACGGATGGTCGACGTACGCATCGCCGGTGACGATGATGATGTCGCAGGAATCCCAGCCAAGCAGATCCATTTCTTCCCGGCTCATTGGCAGGAAAGGCGCTGGCCCGAAACATTCGGCCCAGTACTTCGGATAGTCAAATAACGGCTTGGCTGCTTGCATGTCAGGACCTACGTTTGCACGTTGGAAAAATCGCGGGCGCGGAATATAGCACAAAAAATGATCAAGTCCGACGACAATGGTCGGATTTCGAAGGCGGTGACGCAGTGCGCGATCCTGGCACTTTCTCGTAGGAGCCAGCTTGCTGGCGAGAGCCCGGGACAGGCAGACGCTTCTGTCGCATGATCGGCCGCCTCGCCAGCAAGCTGGCTCCTACAGAATGATGTGGTCTGGAATCACTCGTCGTCGAAGTTGTAGCTGCCCGGCGCCAGGTTCTCGAACCGCGTGTACTTGCCGATGAAGGCCAGGCGCGTGGTGCCGATCGGGCCGTTACGCTGCTTGCCGATGATGATCTCGGCAATCCCCTTGTGCTCGGTTTCGGGGTGATAAACCTCGTCCCGGTACACGAACATGATGACGTCGGCGTCCTGCTCGATCGCTCCGGATTCCCGGAGGTCGGAGTTGATCGGACGCTTGTTGGGGCGCTGTTCCAGCGAGCGGTTGAGCTGGGACAGCGCGATCACCGGGCAGTTGAATTCCTTGGCCAGCGCTTTCAACGAGCGGGAAATCTCCGAAATCTCGTTGGTACGGTTATCGCCTGCAGAACCCGGAATCTGCATCAGCTGCAGGTAGTCGATCATGATCATGGCAATGTCACCATGCTCCCGAGCCACTCGCCGTGTACGGGCGCGCATCTCGGACGGACTGATGCCTGCGGTGTCATCGATGAACAGCTTGCGGTCGTTAAGCAAGTTGACCGCCGACGTCAGGCGCGGCCAGTCGTCGTCGTCCAGCTGGCCGGCACGCACCTTGGTCTGGTCGATACGCCCCAGCGACGACAGCATACGCATGATCAGCGATTCGCCTGGCATCTCCAGCGAGTAGACCAACACGACCTTGTCGCTGCGAAGCACCGCGTTCTCCACCAGGTTCATGGCGAACGTGGTTTTACCCATCGACGGACGACCCGCGACGATGATTAGGTCTGCCGGCTGCAGACCACTGGTTTTGTCATCGAGGTCGGCGTACCCGGTCGAAAGACCGGTGATGGCGTTGTCGCTGTTGAACAGGGTATCGATTCGGTCGATGGCCATGGTCAGCAGCTGATTCACGCCCACCGGACCGCCTGTCTTGGGGCGCGCTTCGGCGATCTGGAAGATCTGCCGCTCGGCTTCGTCGAGAATCTCTTCGGCGGTACGGCCTTCAGGGTTGAACGCACTGTCGGCAATTTCGGTACTGATGCCGATCAACTGCCGCAAGGTCGCGCGCGCACGAACGATCTGGGCGTAGGCCTTGATGTTGGCGACCGAGGGCGTGTTCTTCGCCAGTTCACTGAGGTAGCCCAGCCCGCCTACCTGAGACGTCTGACCTTCCTTGTCGAGCTGCTCGGCAAGGGTCACGACGTCGATCGGGCTGTTCTGGTCTGCCAGCCGCGCGATGGCACGGAAGATCAGGCGGTGGTCATGGCGGTAGAAATCCCCATCGGAAACTTGATCGAGCACCCGCTCCCAGGCGTTGTTGTCCAGCATCAGACCACCCAGAACGGCCTGTTCGGCCTCGATGGAATGAGGCGGGACCTTCAGGGCAGCGGTTTGCAGATCGTATTGCTCGGGGGCGGTGATTTCGTTCATGGCCACTTGAATTCGAGGTTGCAAAAATGGGTATGACACAAAGACAAAGGGCACGACCTGTGAACAGGATCGTGCCCGATGTTAATCCTCTGGCGACCTGGCCGCCAGACGATTACGTACTACTTAAGCAGCTACCACGACAACGCGTACGGTCGCTTCAACATCGCTGTGCAGGTGCACGGCTACGTCAAATTCGCCAACGTTGCGGATGGTACCGTTCGGCAGACGAACTTCGCTCTTCGCAACTTCAACGCCGGAGGCGGTCAGTGCGTCAGCGATGTCGTGGGTACCGATCGAACCGAACAGCTTGCCTTCGTCACCGGCAGTGGCAGTGATAGTCACTTCCAGCTCAGCCAGTTGAGCAGCGCGAGTTTCGGCGGATGCTTTCTTGTCTGCAGCCAGTTTTTCCAGCTCGGCACGACGCTCTTCGAATGCAGCCAGGTTGGCAGCAGTCGCAGCAGTGGCCTTGCCGTATGGCAGCAGGTAGTTACGACCGTAGCCGGCCTTAACATTTACTTTGTCGCCCAGGTTGCCCAGGTTGGCGACTTTTTCCAGAAGGATCAGTTGCATGTGAAAATCCTCTTAACTTTTAACCTTCACCGTTCGCAGGGCCATTACCGGAATCTTTCGATGCACGGCGACCGCGAAAATCAATCAGGCTGTCGACAATGGCAATCACCACGAGCAACGGATAGGTCAGCTGCATGAATACCAGCAGCGTGATGTACGTCCCCACCAGCCAGAATCTGGCTAGTCGCTTTTCAGCCACCAGCCCGTGAATCAAGGCCAGCCCGGCGAAAACCAGCGGTACGCTGCACAGCGGTGTCAGCATTGCGATCTGCGGACCGAAATTCGGCCCGACGAGCATGCATGCCAGCAGCACCAACGCAGGTACCCGCGGAAGTCTCACGGCGCGAAATTCACGCCCGAAACCACCAGGGTTGTACAACATCGCTTGCCAGTAGCGCCCAAGGATCAGGCACAACAGACTGACGATTTGCAGCACGGCTGCTATCAGGCCATTGAGGACTGGTGCGATCAGTGCTCCAAGACGCGCTCGCTCTTCTACGTTCATCTGCTCGTAGAGCCCGGCGAGCATGGTCGGCAGGTGCTTTTGCAACTCCTGCGACATTGCCTCGATGGGTTCGCGGAAAACCGTGCCCAGAACCACTGCATACAACAGACCTACCGCTACGCTGACCAGCAGCACACGGACCCAGGACTCGCTGGCACGCAGAACCATTGCCAAACCCAGTGAACCGGCCAGCACCATGGCCGTACGCGGTTCACCGAAATACCACCAGACCAAAGCCGGCAGCAGAGCCCAGGACAGGACACCAACGGCATCACTGAACCCGCGTCGCAGGAGCACAAGGCAACCTGCGGCAGCACTCAACCAGAACAACAGCGGCAATGCCGCACACCCGGCCACTACGAGAGTGGCCTGCATGCGGCCGCGCATGATGAATTCAGCCAAGGCGCGCATGCGTTCTATCCCTTGTTACGTTTTGTCGACGACCTGGTCTCAGCGGCCGTGGCTGTCGGTGTAGGCCAGCAGGGCCAGGAAGCGGGCGCGCTTGATAGCGGTGGCCAGCTGACGCTGATAACGTGCTTTGGTAC
>JARDZH010000278.1 GCA_029240955.1 Pseudomonas sp.
GTCATGTTGAAGTACTGCTTGACCAGCCAGAAACCGGCGTCGTTCACATGGGACAGGATCACCGAACCGGCACCTGCGGCCAATACCAGCAGCTCGCGGTTGACGCCCGGGATCAGGCCGACCACAGGCGCAACGATACCGGCGCCGGTGATGGTGGCGACTGTTGCCGAACCTGTAGCGACACGGATCACCGCCGCCACCAGCCATGCCAGCAGGATCGGGTTGACCTGCGCCTGCACCGCCATGTGACCGATCACATCGCCAACGCCGCTGGCGACCAGCATCTGCTTGAAGCCACCGCCGGCACCGACGATCAGCACGATGGCGGCAACCGGCGCCAGACTCTGGTCCAGCAGCTTCATGATGCGCTCACGGCTGAAACCGCGTGCCGCACCAAAGGTGTAGAAGGCCAGCAGCAACGCGGCGAGCAGCGCGGTGATCGGGTGACCGATCAGGTCCATCCAGATGCGGAAGACGTGGTTATCCGGCAGCACCACGTCGGCGAAGGTCTTGAGCAGCATCAGGAACACTGGCAGCAGAATCGTCACCAGGGTGATACCGAAGCCCGGCAGGTTTTCCGTGCTCGACTCTTTGGCGATCTGGTCCATCAACTCCTGAGAAGGCGTGCCGGGAATGTGCTTCGAAATCCAGGTACTGAAGATCGGGCCTGCGATGACGGCGGTCGGCAGTGCAACGATCAGACCGTAAAAGATGGTCTTGCCGATGTCTGCGCCGAAGATCCCGATCGCCAGCAACGGACCCGGGTGCGGCGGCACCAGGCCGTGCACGGCCGACAGACCGGCCAGCAGCGGGATACCGATTTTCACGATCGACACGCCGGTGCGACGGGCGACGATGAACACCAGAGGAATCAGCAGCACAAAGCCGATTTCGAAGAACAGCGGGATGCCCACCAGAAACGCGGAGAACATCATGGCCCAGTGGACCTTCTGTTTACCGAACAGACGGATCAGCGTCTGAGCGATCTGGTCGGCACCGCCCGAGTCGGCCATCAGCTTGCCCAGCATGGTGCCCAGGCCCAGGATGATGCCGACGAAGCCAAGCACGCCGCCGAACCCGTCCTGGAACGACTTCATGACCTTTTCCACCGGCATCCCGGAAGTCAGGCCAAGGAAGCCTGCCGCTATGGTCAAAGCGACGAAAGGGTGAACCTTGAATTTGGTGATCAGCAGCACAAGGCCGATGATGGTCACCAGAGCATCGATCAGTAGATACGTCTCGTGGGTCATACCGAACATGGGGATGTCTCTCCGGTTATCGTTGTTTTAGGAGTTGCGCCAGGCGCCGCCGCCAAGACAGCGCTGTCTTTCGCACTCACGCCTTTAGCTGGCACGCGACGCTGCCCACCACGCCGCGGCTTGCTTGCCGATGGCATCGATAGGTTGCGTGGCGTCCACCACCAGGGTTCGGTCTTCGCCATGCGGCGGTTCGAGCGTGGCGAACTGGCTGTCCACCAGGCTGGCAGGCATGAAATGCCCGGGCCGGTGGGCGCAGCGGTCGGTTGCCATTTCCTTGGTCAGTTCGAGAAATACGAAGCCAAGTCCGGGGACCGCATCACGCAAGCGCTCGCGGTATTTGAGCTTGAGCGCCGAACAGGTCAGGATCGGACGCTCGCCATTGCGCAAGGCGGCCGCCATCTCTTCGCCCAGGCGAGTCAGCCAGCCTGCGCGATCTTCGTCGTTGAGAGGGGTGCCGGCGCTCATCTTGTCGATGTTGGCCTGGGGATGGAACGCGTCGCCTTCGATCAGGCGACCGCCGCTGGCGAGGGCGATTTCAGCGCCGATGACGCTTTTGCCACAGCCGGCGACGCCCATCACCACAATGGCGGTGATAGCAGAATTAGCAGTTGTCACAATGTAGGTACCTCGTCTGGAGACAGCGCTGTCTCTGACCGATGGACTGCAAGTCCGGCCTTGGCCGCCCCAGATCTTGTCGTTTTTTGGAATTCTGCGTTATCCATCGCAAGCCGCTCTCCGTGCTGCCCGGAGCAGCCTGTTTGCCAGCGATAATCATTGTCACGGTCCCTGAGACAGCGCTACCTTAGGGGGCAGGTGACATATTTGGCAACCCCTATGTTAGTTGGCTACGCATGATCCGCACTGGTTCTCGCTCTACCGGCCGTCCGACCCTCAACGAGGTCGCACAATTGGCCGCTGTTTCACCCATCACAGCGTCCCGCGCCCTCCGCGGTATCCCCACAGTCGCACCCCAGTTGGTCGAGAAAGTCCGGGCCGCGGCGCTGGCGCTCGGCTACGTGGCAAACCCCGCTGCGCGGGCGCTGGCGTCATCCTGCAGTCAGACGGTCGTGGTGCTGGTGCCATCGCTTTCCAACCAGCTGTTCATCGAAACGCTGGAAGCGATTCAGGACGTGCTCAGCATTCGCGGACTGGACATGGTGATCGGCAACTATCACTACTCGCCTGAAGAAGAGGAAAAGCTGCTGCGCAACCATCTGGTCAACCGGCCGCGCGGCATTCTGCTGACCGGGTTCGACCGCACGCTCGCGTCGCGTCAGATGCTGGAAGCCAGCGGCGTCCCGTGCGTACACATGATGGAGCTGGGCGCGGAACGCGGGACCCATTGCGTGGGGTTTTCGCAGCAACAGGCGGGCGCCGCGGCAGCCCGGCACCTGCTCGACCGCGGGCGCAAGCGCCTGGCGTATGTGGCCGCCCAGCTCGACCCGCGGGTGTTGCAGCGCGGCGCAGGCTTTCGTCAGGTACTGGAAGCGGCGTCCTGTTTCGATGAGGCGTTGCAGGTGAGTACGCCGCTGCCATCGTCCATTGGCCTCGGCGGCGAATTGTTCGCGCGGCTGCTCAAGGAGCACCCGGATGTGGATGGCGTGTTCTTCTGCAACGACGACCTTGCGCAGGGCGCGACGCTTGAGGCGTTGCGCCTGGGCGTGCGCATCCCCGAGCAGGTTTCGCTGGTGGGTTTCAACGACCTGCCGGGCTCGGCGCATATGGTGCCGAGTCTCACCTCGATTCGCACGCCGCGCCAGGAAGTGGGGCAGCGTGCGGCGCATCTCCTGCTGGGCCTGCTCGAAGGCGTCGCCCAGCATCCACAGATCGACCTGGGTTTCGAGCTGGTCGCACGGGGCAGTTCCTGAATCGCGGGGCCTGACCAACGGCGCGGCGCCGGCCCTTATGCCCATCAGAGAGGTCTGGCCCGCCACGGTCGCGCTTGCACGCGCCTTGAGCGGTCCGGTGAGGCTGCAAGTGACTGCAGTTGACTGTCATTTCTGACAGTACCCAAGCCGTTCGGTTAAGTATTCAATGAGGTCATGTTTGGATCCGATCGGCGTACCAGCATTACCCGCATCGATAACTGATGGGGAATCAAATTCTTTCCTCTTCCCCATTGCGGCGGTCTTGCCCAAGACCTATTCATTGGTGAGCGAAATGCACAAGAGAGCCTCGCAGGACCTTAGCGCCTCTGCCCAAACCACTGATTCCATTGGCACTCGGGTGCCGCTGGACACCGCATGGCTGGTTGGAATTATTCCTCTCGACTTCGTCCCTCGCGAAATCGATATCAGTCACGACGGAAAGTTGCTTTATGTTGCCCACTCTGACGGGCGCATTGTCAGTGTTATCGATATCGCGACCCTCAGTACTGTGCAGCAGATTCACGACTGCGGTGGCGCAGCGTTGAAAGTCAGTCCCGATGGCGCCCGGCTTTATACACTTGGCAAGCGACAGTGCTATGTGATCGACACCGCAACCCATGAGGTCATCGATACCATTCCTTCGCGGGGCGTGAACCGGATCGTCTGCAGCCCCAACGGACGCTTTCTGGGCTTGTCGTTTACGCATTCGCCCGACGGGCTGATCCGGCTGGTGGATCGTTACGATTACGCCTGCGAGAACGATTTCGATCTCGGTACGCTCGCCGACACCAGCCTGGTGCTAGGCATCAGCCCCGACAGCACGCTGATCTACGCCACGGTTCTGGGCGACGACGACACCACGGCGGTGTCGGTCATCGACACCACCGACTACTCGCAGACCGATATTCCGGGTTTTCGTAACCCGCGCTCGCTGGTCACCAGCCCTGACGGATATTTCATCTACGCCGGAGGCCGCAACGGGGTGTATTTCGCCGATGCGATCACGCAGTCCATGTTCTGCGTCGTCGAACTGGGACACCCCGGATACCCGGTGGACGTGGTCGGGATCACGCCGGACGGCCGGCACGTCTATGCCGTGCATGGCTGCGAAGGCGATCTGTATCGCGTCGATACCTATGACCGCAAGGCGGTGTGCGTGGCATCGTTGCCGGCGGCGTCCGGTTCGGTGCTCAGTGCGGACGGCACGCGGTTGTACACCACCCATTCGGACCTGCAATGGGTGTCGGTCTACGCGCTGTAACGCGATCACTACGGTTCCTCGACCATCGGGATGCTCAGCAGATCGTCGAGCAGCGCGCCGCTGATGTCGGCCGGATTGACCTGACCAAGCGCGTGCTGAACAGCGCGTACATCCACCCGGTGATAGTGCAGCGCATGCAAGGTCGCGGCAGTGGGCGAGGGCACCCATGCAGCGGTGGCGCCGGCTTGCGGGTGGACGATTTT
>JARDZH010000279.1 GCA_029240955.1 Pseudomonas sp.
TTCAGGGGCAGCTCCAGGTTGTAGCTGGCGTTGGTGACTTTCTCCCGTCCCAGGCCATAACTCGGGTTCCAGTCATGGCGATCGGCAGTCTGGTCGCGACTGTCGGGAAACCCGGGCTGCGAGTAGAGGTTGCCCGTGGCACTGCCGCTGCGGCTGAAAGGTTCCTGCGCTTTGCTGTCCAGTGCCAGGTTGACAAAGCCGTCGTTGGGCAGGGCCAGCCCGTAATTGAGCGTCTGGTGCACCGTGTCACCGTCGCCGCTGCCGTAGCGTCCGAACGACGTTTCGGCGCTGCCGCCGCTGTCGTTTTCCTTGAGGATGATGTTGATCACCCCGGCAATGGCGTCCGAGCCGTATTGCGCGGAGGCGCCGTCACGCAGGACCTCGATATGATCGATGGCCGACACCGGGATCAGGTCCAGATTGACCGGCACGGCGGCGGTGCCGATGCGTGCCAGGTTATTGATCAGCGCGGTGTTGTGACGGCGCTTGCCATTGACCAGTACCAGTACCTGATCGCCGGACAGGCCGCGCATGGTCACGCCGCGCACTGACCAGGAGGTGCCGCCGCCATTGATCGCCGGCAAGTTGAAGGACGGCAACAACCGGGCCAGCAGTTCCTTGAGTCCAACCTTGCCGCTGGCCTGCAATTGCTCGGCACTGATGACATCGATGGGCGAGGGGCTCTCGGTGATCGTGCGGGGCTGGCTGCCACGGTTACCAGTGACGACCACGGTGCTGAGCGCCTTGTCCGGCTCCGGGGTGTCGGCGTGGGCCTGACTCGCGGCCAGCAGGCTCAAGGCGGCGGCTGCGTAATAGTCATATTTGGTTCGTGGACTGGATGTGCTCATGGTGCAGGTTCCTGAAAGATCTTCACGCGAAGGCCGCTCCCAACGCCAATACGTTGGGAGGCCATATCAATAGTGTCTTGAAAGGGGAGTCAGGCTGCGCTGGCGCGTCTTACCCGATGCGGAATATCGTCATAAGCGATCAGCACCCGCTCCATGCGTCGCGGGTAATCGCCGTAGTTGTAGACCGGGTAGTGCAGGGTCGAACGGTTGTCCCAGAACGCTACCGAGTTTTCGCGCCACTTGAATCGCACCTGATGCTCGGGCTTGCTGAATTCCTGCAGCAGTCGGTTGATCAATTGCTTGCTTTTCTCAGGCGACCAGCCGATCACCGAAGGGTTTTGCGAAAAGTTGATGAACAAGCCATCCTCGCCGGTTTCCGGATGGGTGCGCACCAGCGGGTGAGCGAGAATCGGGTAGTCGTAGCCGACCTTGTCCAGCGACGACTTGAAGTCGTGTACCACGTACAGATCATCGATCTCGTCGCGCAGGTCATCGGGCAGGGCGCGGTAGACCGCAGCCGTGTCAGCCCACAACGTATCGCCACCGACCTCGGGCAAATCGACTGCGCGCAGTACGGCGCCCAGGGTCGGACGCAGCAGCCAGCTGGTGTCCGTGTGCCAGCGGCCGCTGACCCTAGGGCCGTAGAGTGCGCGTGCGTCCTGTGCCTGGATCAGGTGCGCATGCGGCTGTGCCGTATCGTTCTGTTCGGTGGTGGGGTGGACGTACAGCTCGCCGAACTCCCGGGCGAAGGCGATCTGCTGTTCAGTGCTGATGGCCTGGTCGCGGAAGAAAATCACCTTGTGTTCCAGCAGCAGGCGACGCAGCTCATCGCGCAGCGCCGGGGTCAACGGCTGGCGCAGATCGATGCCGCTGATTTCCGCGCCGATGGTGGGTTCGAGGCGTGTGACGTGCAGACGGTGGGCGGGGGCTGAGTCTGTGGCGTGCAAGACGGCGGGCATGATGCAAATCCTCTCTGTTATGGGTTCAGCCTCCGCCTTGAGAGGGGTCGGTTGTGGGGGTGAGTTGCAGCTCAGTCTGTCCGGGTGTCGAGTCCAGGAGTCGAGTCTGGGTCATGACGATCGCATCGTTCGTTGTAGCGGTTTAATTTAAGCATAATGTTTCGAATTAATATGCGATTGTTTAATGATTAGCTTATGCCCGAAAGTAATTAATAACCTGATTGTATAGCGCCAGACGCTATTGATCTGGCACAGGTGCCTTAGCGGGCTATTCAGGGCAGCCCAATAGAACTATGCTTTTCGGACATTTTATCGACCGCTTTCTATGTGCAGGCCAAATGAAAATTGATGATATCGACGCTTTCGTCGAAGTGAATCGTTGTCAGTCCATCAGCCATGCCGCCGAGTCGTTGCAGCTGACTCAGCCGGCGATCACGCGGCGAGTGCAGAACTTCGAGCAGGCCTTGGGTGTGGAGTTGTTCGATCGTCACACCAAGCCGCTCAAGCCCACGCTGATGGGCACGCGGGTGTATGAACAATGCCGGGTGATCCTGCGCGAGATCGACGCCTTGCGCGAACTGGTGGCGACCGACGCACCGCCCACCGGGCTGCTGCGTCTGGGTGTGCCGCAAACCATCGGTGATGTGGTGTTGCTCGATGCGCTCAAGCATCTGCGTGTCGAATACCCCGACCTGCGCGCCCAGGTAGCCACGGGCTGGGGCAGCCAACTGGTCGGCAAGATCGAACGCGGCGAGCTGGATGCAGCAGTGGCGTTGTTCCCGGCAGGGAAGATCTTCCCGGACAACATCGTCGGCGAGTCGATCGGCAAGATGGAGCTGGTAGTGGTCTGCGCCAAGGCGCAATTACCCAAGCGCCCGGGCAAACTGGCGGACGTTTATCAAAACGGCTGGGTTCTCAACCCTGACGGCTGTGGCTTTCGCGCCGGACTGCAGCGCACGCTGTCGGATCAGGGGCTGGCGCTGCGGGTCAACCTGGAAACCTTCGGCACCGAATTGCAGCTGGGTCTGGTAGCTGACGGGCTGGGACTGGGTCTGGTGCCGCGCCCGTTGCTGGAACGCAGCGCGCACGTCGATCAGTTGGCCGCCATGCCGCTGAAGGATTTCAAACCGGTGATGGATCTGTGGCTGATCTATCCGCACTTCCTCGGCAACTTGCAAGGACCGGTCGATGCGTTCGGCCAGCGGGTAGCGGAGTCTCTGCACCAGACTCGGGATGCAACCTAAAGACCGGCGGGAGCGACACCGCTCCCACCGTTGCTCAGGTCAATTTCGTCACGCCACCTTTTCCCCCGCCAGCTGCTCGCGCTCTGCCACCAGCTTGCGCGTCAGCGGTATCAGCCGCTTGCCATAGTCGATGGCATCTTCGAGCGGATCAAAACCGCGGATCAGAAACGTGGTGATACCCAGGTCGTAATAATCGAGCAAGGCCTCGGCCACTTGTTCGGGCGTGCCGACCAGCGCGGTCGAGTTGCCCTGCGCGCCCAGCAATCCGGCGATGCCGGTCCAGAGGCGTTTATCCAGTCGCGAGCCCTGAGCAGCCGCAGCGAGCAAGCGCCGGGATCCTTCGTTGGGCGGTTCGCGGCGGACAAAGCCGTTCTTCTCGGCCAATGCCGTGGCCTGTTCAAGGATACGTTCGGCACGTGCCCAGGCCTGGGTTTCGGTATTGGCCAGAATCGGGCGCAACGACAAGCTGAAACGAATGGTACGGCCGTGTCTGGCCGCTTCGGCGCGCAACTGCTTCACCACTTCGCGAACCTGTTCGTACGTTTCACCCCATAACGCGTAGACGTCCGCATGCTTGCCCGCCACTTTGATCGCCGTTGGCGAAGAGCCGCCAAAGTACAAAGGAATGTGCGGTTGCTGCGGTGACTTCACCGCCGAGTACGCGCCCTCCACCTGGTAATAGCTGCCGTCGTAATCGAACGGCTTTTCCTGAGTCCACTCCTGTCGCACCACATCGAGGTATTCGTCGGTGCGCGCGTAACGCTCGTCCTTGCCGATGTAGCTGCCATCAGCCCGCAGTTCGACATCGTCACCGCCGGTGATGATATGCACGGCGGTCCGTCCGCCATTCAACACATCGAACGTGGCGAACTGGCGTGCCGCGAGCGTCGGCGCGGCGAAGCCCGGTCGATGGGCAATCAGGAACTTGAGGTTTTGGGTCACGCTGGCGGCGTGGGCGGCGATCAACGTGCTGTCCGGGCTGTTGGAATGAAAGGCGACCAGGGCGCGGTCGAAGCCGGCTTGCTCATGGGCGCGTGCGACTTTTTCCACATAGTCAGGTTGCAGGACCGGGCCGCTGCGAGGATGGGTTTCCGAAGCCGAATGACCGCCGATGAAGCCGATGAATTCGATACTCATGGTGAGTTCCCTTTTGTTGGACAGGCGTGTCGTGGGACAGGCGTGTTGTGGGTGGGCGTGATTCGAGCCTCCACCTGGCATTGGGGTCGGTCTGAGGGAGCAAAAGTAGGCGTTGCCAAGCGGTCTGTGAAATGCCGATTGGTTCTATGTTAATTATTAAAAACAAGAATGATGATCTGAATGGATATTACCGATAGACATTTTGTTGAGCGTTAACGAACCCTGTCAGGTGAGAAGCCAGGCAGAGCGGGGCAGGGAGTCATTATGAAAATAATTTATCTGAAAGATTTTTAAAACTGACTTCCAATCATATTAGGTTATTCCTAAAAAGAATTTCACGGCGGTTTTTTATGTGCATAGCATGAGGTCCTTGGCT
>JARDZH010000280.1 GCA_029240955.1 Pseudomonas sp.
GTCACCTCCGCAATGATGTGGCTTACAACTTTTGCGCCAGAGCTCATTGGAGCCTCCTATTCGCGGGCATAAAAAAACCCGCTCAAGGCGGGGTTGGCTGGCCCAATGGGCTGGTTACCTTCTGAGCATCGTGATCGAGAAACGATCTGCACTGACGAGGAACTGGGAAGACAAACCCAACCCAATGCCCGCCGCTACATACTTGCCGCCCAGCAACTCGAGCTTGATAGTCCATTCAGGCGCCAACTTCGCCTCCTGAGCGCTGGACTCATCAATCGACTCCTGACGGATGTACACCACGCCGTCGACGACGATAAACGGCTTTGGTGGCTCCACTTTTCCTACACTGGACAGGCACGGGTCGCCGGACGATTTGAATTCAAGGCTTCCGTTCTTGTGGAGCTTCCAGCCGGAAACGCCCGGAACATAATTTGCGCTCTGCATTTTCCCTCTCAGCCGGCGCGAAACCGGATGTTGACGTTGATTTGGTAGAAGCCCTCGAACTCGCCGGCGACTACCTGGCTGGCTTCCATGCACTCAAGGTCGCCGGACATCCAGTAGGCGAAGTGCGCTTCGAGCGCGTCGGCCAGCTCGTTCAGGGATTTGGTGCCGGTACGCTCCCGGGCGAAGCACTGAATGCTGATCTGCCCGGGCTTGCGGGTGTGCGGTCGGTCGGCCATGCCAGCCATGAAGGCCGAGGCGTACTGAATATTCAGCCGGCACCAGAGGCCGGTCGCCGGCGGCGTGAACACTTCCGGTTGGTTCGGGTAATCGATCCGCGCCTGGTCTATGCCGGTGAAGGCCACCATTCGCCCGGTGATGAGCGTCCTGATCTGCTCGAAGGTCATTTGTAGGCCTCGGATACGCCGATGAACGCGAGGTCATAAACCCCGCCGGGCGCCTGCGTGGAATGCCCAAGCTCCAGCATCTCGCCGTAGGGGCTGTTGGTTTGGATGTAGATCACGGGAAACTGGCCTGATGCCTTGATGAGCATGCTGCCTTTGCTGATCGTCTCACGGCCGGACGGGTCGATGTTGTCGGTCACGGTCATGTCTGGCGCGCCGATCGATACCAGGTGACTGCCTCGGAACGTGCCGCCGATGTAGCCCTTCCCCGCTGCCTGCGCTTTTACGAAATAGTTCTCTTCGCGCTCGCGCTTGGTCAGCTTCTTGAATGCTCTGCCACCGGTGCGTGCAGCATTGCGTGCGTCGACGTTCGCGTCATAGGCATCTGCCAGTGCCACGTTCTTCGTGCGCAGCGCAACGTTTGCCTGCCACAGATCAGGGTTGCCGACCGGCGAGCGATTCACCACCTCCGTGAGCATGGCGGTCGCGATGACGCGCGCCATCTGAGTGATGTCCTCGCCAGCCTGATCGGCGAAGTCCGTGAGGCTATGGCTCCAGCCGGCTTTATTGGCCATCAGACTTTCCTCAGCTGGATCTCGTAGTGGGCGCCGGCCGGGTCGGTCTGGACGTTGACCACGTCGAAATCGTTTATCTTGTGGCCGATGTCTGGAACCCCGCCGATCGTTTCGTTGGTCAGCGCGATCAGCAGCTGGTCGGTGGCGCGGATGTTCACGCCATCGACCTGAGCAATCTTGAACGCGTCGAACGCGCCCCGACCGGTGTAGGCGATGACAACAGGGTCACCCGCCACCTCGTTGACCGGATCCCATGTTCCCGGCAGCGTCACGCCACCGCTGAATGGCTTCACTGCGTCCGCCAGATCAGTGTCGAAGGCCTCGGCCAGATCTGCCTGGATCTCTTCACGTAGGCCCATGGGTCACCTGTACACGTTGAAGCTGAAGCCGCTGACACGCCATGGCGCGAGCAGCCCCAGCGCGAACTGGACCCCATCGGGCAGCGCAGTGGATTTGCTGGTATCGATCGAGGCGAACGTCTTGCTGGTGGTCACCGATCCGGCCTTCACCGTCTTGGCTTCCAGCGATCCCTCGGTCTGCTGCTGGTACAGCTTGCCCTCGGAGGCGACAACCGACAGCTCGGCGCCGGCCTGCTTCACCTCTTCGGGAATGGCGTCCATGTCGATGCCGACCAGGTTGAGCGAGGTCAGATAGGCATTCGCCTGCAGCACGGCGCGGGCCTTCTTGTCATCTGGCGCCCATGAAGGCCCGAGCTCGGCGTCAACGTCCGCCACGGTGATGTAGGTAGCCATCAGGCCTCCGCTTGAATAAGTGGGGCCGAAGCCCCCGGTATTACTGGTTGGCCTTCAGCAGAGCGAGCAGCTCAGGCTTCGAGTCGTTGACCTTGTAGCCAACACCCTTGGCGTCGAGCTGTTCCTTGATCTGCACGACGGTCAGTTCGTCGAGAGCTGAGCCATTGTTCTGCGATGCAGGAGTCAGCCGCGCGACGTCTTCGCGGAGCGATTCAACTTCACCCAGCAGTTCATCACGCTTGCTCTTCAGCGAGGCGATGCCTTCGTGAATGGAGGTCAAGGCATCGAACAGGCGAATCGGCAGTTCGCCGGTGCCAGGATGTTCCAGTGGAGCGAGACCCTCGGCCGCTTCGATCAACAGCACGACGCTGTCGCGCTCTGCATTCAACTTGTCGATCAGCTCCTGCAGCGCTGCGCCACCAACACCGCCTTGGCCGTCGATCACCAGGACCGGCACCGGAGCTGCCTGTCGCAGTGTAACTTCAGGCGCATCAACGGCTTCACCCTCGCGGTCTTCGGTGACGTTCGCGTCGACGATGCGCAAACCGTATTCCTTAGCCAGCTCTTTCACGTTTTCCCGATACTGGTGGAACGGGCCGGGCAGATACCAGATTTTGTTGCTCATGATCATGTCCTCGCGGAACCGGGCACGCAGCCCGGCTCAGCAGTCAGGGTTACTTGGAGGCGTCACCGATCAGAGCCACACCGGCGGTGTGCTTGATGCTGGTGGCGGTCTTGTCCCAGTTGGTGCCGGTCGCCAGCTCGGCATCAGTCGGAGACTTGCCGCCGGCGGTGGTATCCCAGGTGTAACCCTTCAAGCCCAGACCAAAGGTGTAATCGGTCTGAAGCGTGGTCTCGATGCGCTCCTTGCCGTTGGTGGTCTGGACGTTGCTGATGATGTCCCGACCGTCGTGCACCATCGCCGCGCCCTGCACTAGGGACAGAACGATTTCCTTGTTCGGCGTACCGGTCTGCATGAGCGCCGGGGCGTCGGTGACAACCGAGATCTTGCCGAGGATGTCCACCACGCGGACGTTGCCGGCCTGGAACAGCTGCTCGCTGTTGGTGAGCGCCTGGCCGACCAGCTTATGGTAGGTGGTGCCCTGCATGATCTGGGTGACCAGCGACTGACTTGCATCGCCGAACTTCGCGTGAGCGTTGTTCAGTGCCGCTTGGCTGATGCCGGCGGTTGCAGAGACGTCATTCACGGCCGCTGCCTGAGCAGTGATGGCGGCGACCAGTGCAGCGATTGCGGTGTTCAACTGATCCTTCAGCAGGATCTCGGCGAACGCACGCGATGCCACTTCGATGCCCTGCGCGGTTGGGCGCTCCAGCCAGGTCATCTGCGATGGCTCGTAGCGGATCGGGCCGAAACCGCCGGCCACCTTCACCGAGGAGTTTTTCAGCTCGGTCAGGTCGGTGATCGGTGCGGCGCCGTTGGCGGCATAGCGATCGACGCGGCGCTGGGCGGCAGCCAGGGTCTGGAAGAACGACTCCTGGAGGAAGTCGCCAGTGAAACCGTCAGGCGACAGCAGGATGGCGCCACGGCTGGCTGCGTTGAACGCGACCAGCATCTGATCCAGCGTCTCGATGGTCGCCGGCATTACGTATTCGTTGAAGACCTGCATTTGCGACAGGGACATGAGTGATTTTCCTTATTTCTGAGGGAGGTCTGGGAACCGGCTCGCGATTGCGGCCTGTCGTTCCTCTTTGGTGCCGCCGATGTTTCCTTTTGCGGCCCCGCCGCCTTTCCCAGCACCGCCGGCCCCGCCGCCGGATGCCTTGCTGCCAGCGATCAGCGGGCCAAAGGCCGGATCGTTGGTAAATTCTGCTTTCAGCTCGTCCAGCGTTGCCGCCGAGAGCTTGCCGGCCGCGTCCAGCACGACGACGGTTGGTTTGCCGTCGCGCTGCTCAACGCTGAGCCGGCGTTCGATGTGGGGAAGCAATGCCTTGGAGCTACCCGGAATGGCCAGAGTGGTCGCGATCTCGGTAGCGGTACGACCCACGGTCAGATCCCGGATCTGGCCTTGCAGGGTGTTGCGCTCCGATTCCAGCGCACCGGTCAGCTCGGCTTCCCGGCGGTTGTATTTCTCGGACCAGCTTTGCTCGAGCTCTTCCACGTTGCCGGACTTACGCGCAGCTTCTTCACGATCACGCTGCGCTTGCTCTTCAGCTTCGCGCTTCAAGCGCTTTGCCTCTTTGGCCTCATTGAGGAGTGTGCTGAGTTGGTTTTTCAGCCCTGATACATCTTCAGGCTGAGGCAGACCCTCGATGCTCAAAACGAACTTGCCGTCCTTTTCGACGTACATGGATTGAACGGATTCGTCGACGCCTTCGAGGCTGTCCAGTTGGAATTTCAAGGTCATTGCTGTCTCCCAGAGACGTTG
>JARDZH010000281.1 GCA_029240955.1 Pseudomonas sp.
ACCGACAGCTTCACGCTGGGCGTGTGCAACGGTTGCCAGATGCTGTCCAACCTGCACGAGCTGATCCCGGGCACCGAGTTCTGGCCGCACTTCGTACGCAACCGCTCCGAGCAGTTCGAGGCGCGGGTTGCCATGGTGCAGATCCAGGAATCGGCGTCGATCTTCCTGCAGGGCATGGCCGGTTCGCGCATGCCGATCGCCATCGCTCACGGTGAAGGCCATGCCGAATTCAAGAACAGCGATGCGCTGCTTGAAGCCGACGTGTCGGGCACCGTGGCGCTGCGCTTCGTCGACAACCATGGCAAGGTCACCGAAACCTATCCGGCCAACCCGAACGGTTCTCCGCGCGGTATCGGCGGCATGACCACGCTGGACGGTCGCGTCACCATCATGATGCCGCACCCTGAGCGTGTGTTCCGCGCTGTGCAGAACTCGTGGCGTCCTGAGGAGTGGAACGAAGACGGTGCCTGGATGCGCATGTTCCGCAACGCGCGGGTGTGGGTGAACTAAGCACCATGTACAAGCTCGCGTTCTTCGTGCCTGCGAGCCATGTGGAAAAGGTCAAGGCCGCCGTATTCGCCGCAGGTGCAGGGCGAATCGGCAGCTACGACCATTGCGCCTGGCAGGTGCTCGGTCAGGGCCAGTTCCGCCCGCTGGACGGTAGTCAGCCGTTTATTGGGCAGAGCGGTCACGTTGAGCAGGTGCAGGAGTGGAAGGTCGAGATGGTGGTGGCCGACGAGTTGATTCGTCCGGCCGTCGCCGCGCTCAAGCGCAGCCACCCGTACGAAACCCCTGCCTACGAAGTGTGGCGTCTGGAAGATATCTAGACGCCGCGCGGATGTGCGGTTATGTCCTCTGTGGGAGCGGCTTCAGCCGCGAAGACGTATGTCCAGGCCGGGCAGATGTTGCGGTTGTGCTGGCCGATTCGCCAGCAAGCTGGCTCCTACATGGCGTGGCTCACGGCCTGATCTCGATCATCGTCCCGTCTTTCACCAGATCCCAGACCTCACGCATGTCGTTGTTCTTCAGCGCGATGCAGCCGTTGGTCCAGTCCAGCGTGTGGAAGTACCACTCGGGATATTCCTCATCCACCGGCGTGCCGTGGATCATGATCATGCTGCCTGGCTTCACACCTTCACGACGCGCACGTGCCGCATCCGAGATGTTGGGGTAGGAAATGTGCATCGACAGGTTGTAGTTATTGCTGGGCTTGCGCCAGTCCAGCCAGTAGAAGCCCTCGGGCGTGCGCTGATCACCTTCCTGCAGTTTGGTGCCAGTCGGGTTACGGCCAAGCGAGATGCGGTACGTTTTGAGCGCTTCCCCTTCGCTGATCAACTGCAACTGACGCGCGGATTTGAGCACCAGCACCTTGTCGATCTTGCGATCCGACAGACGCTCGGTATTGATCACCTTGTTGTTGATGATCTTCTGCTCGCTGCCCTTGGGCACGATGATCTGGGTGAACGCAGCTTGCGAAAGCGGTACGCACGTAAAGCAAAGAAAGGCCAACAACCAGCGCATTTACGAAATCCCTGACGGCCCGAGACGTGCGAGCCAGTCTTATTGTGACGTTGTAGTGGTATCGAGCATGGGGCGAGACGGGGGCAGGGCGCTGGTGTGAACCGGATAGACCTGCCGTTGCCGATCGGCGAAGTAGCATTCTAGGGTACGCCGCACCGTCATGAAAGCCAGCTCCGACCAGGGAATGTCAGCCTCGTCGAACAGCTGCACCTCGAGACTTTCGACACCTGCGGCAAACGCCGAGCCGCTCAGCTCTGCGCGGTAGAACACATGCACCTGGTTGATGTGCGGCACATCGATCAGCGAATACAGATGCAGCGTCTCCAGATCGGCGCAGGCTTCTTCAACCGTCTCGCGCCGTGCGGCCTGTTCCACGGTTTCTCCGTTTTCCATGAAGCCGGCCGGCAGCGTCCAGAAACCCAGGCGCGGCTCGATCGCGCGGCGGCACAGCAGAACCTTGTCGCCGACCGTGACCAGACAGCCCGCGACGATATTGGGGTTCTGGTAATGAATGGTGTGGCAATGCTCGCACACATAACGCGGGCGGCTATCGCCCTCGGGGATGCGCTGGATAACGGGGTTGCCGCACTGGCTGCAGAATTTCATGATCGGGTTCGATAAGTGGAGGCAGGCGCTATCTTGGCCTGTCGCGCGGCGGATCGGCAAGTTGCAATACGGTTTGACGAAACGCGGCTTTGGTGCATCATGCCAGACAGGCAACATATCGAGATTTCCCATGCTGGATGAGCTACTTCGCCGTGTAGGCAGTCACACGCCAGACACCCTCGAAACGGATCGGTCATTTCCCGAGGCCGCCGTACTGGTGCCGATCACCCGCAGTGACGAGCCTGAGTTGATTCTGACCCTGCGCGCCAGCGGGCTTTCGACCCATGGCGGCGAGGTGGCGTTTCCCGGCGGGCACCGCGACCCTGAAGACCCGGATCTGGTGTTCACCGCGCTGCGCGAGGCCGAAGAGGAAATCGGCTTGCCGCCAGGCCTGGTCGAAATCATCGGGCCGCTGAGCCCGCTGATTTCCAAGCACGGCATCAAGGTCACGCCTTATGTGGGCGTGATTCCGGACTTCGTCGAGTACAAGCCCAATGACGGCGAAATCGCGGCGGTGTTCAGCGTGCCGCTCGAATTCTTCCGGCAGGACACGCGCGAGCACACGCACCGCATCGATTACGCAGGTCGCAGTTGGTACGTTCCCAGCTATCGTTATGGCGAATACAAGATCTGGGGGTTGACCGCGATTGTCATCGTCGAGCTGATCAACGTGCTGTATGACAGCAATATCAGCCTGCATCACCCGCCTGAGCGCTCCACCATCTGACGTGCCATCCATAATGAGCCGCGCGCATCAGCGCGGCCGACAGCCCGAGGACACTGCATGAAATATCGCCTGGGAGACGCCTGCGTCCAGACCGATCCGGCCAGCTGGGTCGCGCCCAACGCCACGCTGATCGGCAGGGTCAGACTCGAAGCGGGTGCCAGCGTCTGGTTCAACGCCGTGCTGCGGGGCGATAACGAGCTGATCCATATCGGCGAAAACAGCAACGTTCAGGACGGGACGGTCATTCACACCGACATGGGTTCGCCGCTCGAAGTCGGCAAGGGTGTGACCATCGGCCACAACGCGATGCTGCACGGCTGCACCGTCGGTGATTACAGCCTGATCGGCATCAATGCCGTGATTCTCAACGGTGCTCGTATCGGCAAGTACTGCATCATCGGCGCCAACTCGCTGATCGGCGAAGGCAAGGTCATTCCCGATGGCTCGCTGGTGATGGGCTCGCCCGGCAAAGTCGTGCGGGAGCTGACCGACATCCAGAAGAAGATGCTGGAGGCCAGCGCCGCTCACTATGTTCACAACGCGCAACGCTACGCGCGGGATCTGGCGGAGCAGCACGAGTGACGGATATCGATTTGATCAGCGAGAAACCGGTCCGCTCTCCCTGCGTGAGTATCTGTGCGCTGGACGAGGCGGACATTTGTACAGGCTGTCAGCGTACCGGCAACGAGATTACCCAGTGGGGTCGCATGAACAACGAACAACGCCGGGCGGTGCTGGTGTTGTGTCATGAGCGGGCGAAGGCGGGTGGGGTGCTTTTGGGGGTGTGACCTGTAGCCGATGAATACTGCTTACCGGCCTCGTCGCGAGCTTCGCTCCCTCCCACAAGGTTTGCTGTAGGTGTTGTGAGCAACGCTATACCTGTGGGAGGGAGCGAAGCTCGCGACAGCGGTGGAGATTTTGAAATACGTCTCGCTGTAGGAGCCAGCTTGCTGGCGATGGAATATCCGGCCGGACCATCTGCTGCTACCATTGGCGCCCCTTTTTCAGGCCGTTTTCCATGCTTTTCCTGATCGCATACATAAGCAGCGTCGTGCTGATCAATTTCGCATTTTCCGCCGCTCCGCATCTCGACGTCATCTGGTCGGCGTGGGGCGGGTTGGTGTTCGTGTTGCGCGACATGGTGCAGACCCGCTTCGGTCACGGCGCGCTGGTCGCCATGCTGGCCGCGCTGGTGTTGTCCTATCTCACCAGCGATCCGACCATCGCGCTCGCCAGCGCTACGGCTTTCGCGGTGTCCGAATGCATCGACTGGCTGGTATTCAGCATCACCAGACGCCCGCTGCGGGACCGGCTCTGGATCAGCTCCGCGCTGAGCATTCCGATCGACACCTTCATTTTCTTCGGCATGATCGACGCCCTGACTGCGCCAGTGTTGCTCACAGCGCTGGCTTCCAAGTTCGCCGGCGTCACCGCAGTGTGGCTGATCATGACCTGGCGTGAGCGCAAACGCGCGTTCGCCGGCTGAGGCCCCGCAGCAAGGGGCTTCGTGATAAATTGCGCGCCTTTCTCCACAGCGGTTGCTCGCATACGGCGGGCTGCCCTCGATATCTGCTCCACGAGGACCTGAGATGACTCAAATCGGAACTCCACTGTCGCCCACCGCGACTCGCGTACTGTTCTGCGGCAGCGGCGAGCTGGGCAAGGAAGTCGTGATCGAGCTGCAACGCCTCTGCAACGCCTCGGCGTCGAAGTGATCGCTGTTGACCGTTACGCCAATGCCCCGGCCATGCAGGTTGCCCACCGCAGTCATGTGGTCAACATGCTCGACGGTGCAGCGCTGCGTGCCGTGATCGAGGCGGAAAAGCCGCATTACATCGTCCCGGAAATCGAAGCCATCGCCACCGCCACGCTGGTCGAGCTGGAAGCCGAAGGCTTTACCGTGGTGCCAACCGCGCGCGCCGCACAGCTGACCATGAACCGCGAAGGTATCCGTCGTCTGGCCGCCGAAGAACTGGGCCTGCCGACCTCACCGTATTTCTTCGCCGACACCTTCGAAACCTATAGCAAGGCCGTTGAAGACCTCGGCTTCCCGTGCGTGGTCAAGCCGGTCATGAGTTCTTCAGGCAAGGGCCAGAGCCTGCTCAAGAGCGCGGCAGACGTCCAGAAAGCGTGGGACTACGCCCAGGAAGGCGGGCGCGCCGGCAAGGGCCGGGTCATCGTTGAAGGCTTCATCGATTTCGACTACGAGATCACATTGCTGACCGTGCGCCACGTTGGCGGCACCACATTCTGCGCGCCGGTGGGTCACCGTCAGGAGAAGGGCGACTATCAGGAATCCTGGCAGCCGCAGGCCATGAGCCCGGCCGCGCTGGCCGAGTCCGAGCGCGTTGCCAAGGCCGTCACCGAAGCGCTGGGCGGCCGCGGCATGTTCGGCGTCGAACTGTTCATCAAAGGCGATCAGGTGTGGTTCAGCGAGGTTTCACCGCGCCCGCACGACACCGGTCTGGTAACGCTGATCTCTCAGGACCTGTCGCAGTTCGCGCTGCACGCCCGCGCCATTCTGGGCCTGCCGGTTCCGCTGATTCGTCAGTTCGGTCCGTCTGCCTCGGCGGTCATTCTGGTAGAAGGTCAGTCGACCCAGACTGCATTCGCCAACCTGGGTGCTGCGCTGGAAGAGCCTGACACCGCCTTGCGCCTGTTCGGCAAGCCTGAGGTCAACGGCCAGCGCCGTATGGGCGTGGCCCTGGCTCGCGACGAATCCATTGAAGCCGCGCGCGCCAAGGCAACCCGTGCGGCCCAGGCGGTCAAGGTCGAGCTGTAAGGCTGTTCGCTGGATACCTGTGGGAGCGGCTTTAGCCGCGAAGACGTAGTTCCAGTCGACATAATGTGTCGAATGTACGGGCTTCTTCGCGGCTGAAGCCGCTCCTACGGGTTTGGCGGGGTGCGCGATGGCCGGTCACACCACCCGATTCAAGTCCTCATCCCGCGTTTCTTTCAGGCACAGCACCGCCAGCACACTGAGCAGCGCTGCGGCCGACACGTACCCGCCCACCCAGCTCAAACCGCCCATGGCGACCAGCTTCTGAGCGAAGAAAGGCGCCACCGAGGCACCGACGATTCCGCCCAGGTTGTAGGCCGCTGACGCGCCGGTGTAGCGCACGTGGGTCGGAAACAGCTCCGGCAGCAAAGCGCCCATCGGTGCAAACGTCACCCCCATCAGAAACAGCTCAATGCACAGGAACAGCGCCACGCCCCAGGTTGAGCCCTGAGTCAGCAGCGGTTCCATGAGAAAACCCGACAGGATTGCCAGTACGCCACCGACAAGCAGCACCGGTTTGCGTCCAAAACGGTCGCTCGCCCAGGCAGCCAATGGCGTGGCGGCCGCCATGAACAGGACCGCGAAGCACAACAGACCGAGGAAGGTTTCCCGGCTGTAGCCGAGCGTCGACACGCCGTAGCTCAGGGAAAACACCGTCGAGATGTAGAACAGCGCATAGCAGACCACCATCGACGCGGCACCCAGCAACATCGGGCGCCAGTGCTGCGCGAAGGTTTCGACGATCGGCATCCGCACCCTTTCCTGGCGGGCAATGGCCTTGGCGAACACCGGCGTCTCTTCCAGCTTCAGCCGCACATACAGGCCGACCATCACCAGTGCGGCGCTGAGCAGGAACGGAATCCGCCAGCCCCATGAACGGAACTGCTCGTCGTCCAGAGTCATCGCCAGCGCAAGAAACAGCCCGTTGGCCGCGAGAAATCCAATGGATGGCCCCAGTTGCGGGAACATGCCGAACCAAGCGCGTTTGCCTTTCGGCGCGTTTTCGGTGGCAAGCAATGCAGCGCCGCCCCATTCACCGCCAAGGCCCAGCCCCTGACCGAAGCGCAGCAGGCACAACAGAATCGGCGCCCAGGCTCCGATAGTTGCATAGCCTGGCAGAACGCCGATCAGCGTGGTGCAGACCCCCATCAACAGCAGTGAAGCGACCAGCGTGGATTTACGCCCGATGCGGTCACCGAAATGGCCAAACAGTGCCGAACCCAGCGGACGCGCGAGAAAGGCGATGCCGAAGGTCAGAAACGACGACAGCATTTGTGCGGTGCCGGACGTTTGTGGGAAAAACACCGGCCCGATCACCAGCGCAGCGGCAGTGGCGTAGACGTAGAAATCGTAGAACTCGATGGCGGTGCCGATGAAGCTTGCCGTGGCGACTCGGGTGGCCGAGTTGGCCGGCGGCGTTTGTGCGTCGTCGCTGTCGCGAAAGGTGGAAGTGCTGGTCATGCGGATTATCCCTGTCTGCTTGCCGGTCGCGAGCAAGGTGCCGCGCGGCATGGCTTCATTATTGTGATTGGGAGTGCAGCACTGAGCAGGATAGCCCGGTAGGGCCGAAGGACGACGGCAATGCCCAAGGGTGAGGGGCACTGCCGGAAAAGGTGTTCAGGCTGACGGGCCGTGTGCGCCGGGTGCGGGTAGCACGCGCTGTGGCCAGGCTGGGTAAGCCTGGCGATTATAGGAAGGTCGCGGACGTCCGGACAAGGGGCTGAAAGCGCTGGCGGCCGTCAGTTGAAGACCAGATTCGATGCGTTCTGCCACATCAGGACGCGTTTTACACGGTTGTCTTCTGTTTCGAGGATTTCCAGCCGGTACGGGCCGATCTTCAGGCAGACCGGTGCCTGAGGGATAGTTTCCAGTGCTTCGGTAATCAGGCCGTTGAGCGTCTTGGGACCGTCCGCCGGCAATCTCCAGCCCAGGCTCTTGTTCAGATCGCGGATCGACGCTGCACCTTCCACTTCCAGGCAACCGTCTTCCCGACGCGTGACATGGGGATTGTCCAGCGTCTGCTCGCTTTCGAATTCGCCGACGATCTCTTCGAGGATGTCTTCCAGCGTCACGATGCCCAGTACTTCGCCGTACTCATCGACCACGACACCGAGACGCCGTTGCTGCTTGTGGAAATTGAGCAATTGCAGTTGCAGCGGCGTGCTTTCCGGAACGAAGTAAGGTTCATAGCACACGGCAAGCAGCTGCTCTTTGGTCAGTTGCCCTTGGGGCAACAGGTGGCTGATGTCGCGGGTATTGAGGATGCCCTGAACCTGATTGATGTCGTTGTGGTAGACCGGGAGGCGGGTATGTCGCGACACGATCAAGCGCTCGATGATCTGCTCGACCGAGTCGTCCAGGTTCACGCCGTCCACTTCGCTGCGCGGAATCAGAATGTCGTTCACCGTGAAACTGTCCAGCGCCTGAATGCCGGACAACACGTTGGCGCGGGGATGGTGTTCATGGACGCCATCGGCGTTCGGCTGAGGTGTTTCGCTCGGGTCGTGTTCCGGATGCTGCGACGAGCGCGGCTGGAACGGACGCAGCAGGCACTTGGCAACGGCATCGAGCAGCCAGGCCAGCGGCCAGATCATTTTCATGGGCAAACGCAGAATGGCGTTACCCATCATCAGGGTCGATTCGGGATGGCGCAGCGCCAGTCGGCGAGGCAGGTATTCGACGAAGATCAGCAGAAGTGCGGCGCTGCCGATCCAGGCCAGCGTCGGGCCGTTGTACAGCCAGTAATCGAGAGCGACGAGTGTCGCAATCACGGTGATCAGCACGGTGACCAGGGTCGTGGCCAGTACCAGGCAGCGGGGCTCGAAACTGAGCTCTGGGTAAGAAGACGCTTCGTTGGGCCGGCAGCCGGCGCGCAGCACCTTGAGCTGGCCGTGAGCGATTTC
>JARDZH010000282.1 GCA_029240955.1 Pseudomonas sp.
GCCGGCGCCAAAGCGATCCGCAATATCGACTTCCAGCGCGGCGAACTGGGCGAAGGCAACGTCGTCATCGAGTTGAGCAATGCGGCCATCGCGCCGGATATCCAGGAACAGGGTGGCAAGATTCGCGTCGACTTCGCCAAAACCATGCTGCCCGATCCGCTGAGGGTGCGGCTGGACGTCAAGGACTTCGCGACCCCGGTCCAGTTCGTCAACGCTACGACCTCGGGCGACAAGGCCAACATCACCATCGAGCCGTCAGGCGCATTCGATTACTCGGCGTTCCAGACCGAAAACAAGCTGACCATTAGCGTGCGGCCGCTCACCAATGAGGATCTGGACCGCCGTGCGGCGGACAAGCCGGTCTACACCGGGGAAAAGCTGTCGCTGAATTTTCAGGACATCGATGTGCGTTCGGTGCTGCAGCTGATTGCCGATTTCACCAACCTCAATCTGGTGGCCAGCGACACCGTCCAAGGCGGCATCACCCTGCGTCTGCAAAACGTACCGTGGGATCAGGCGCTGGATCTGGTGCTCAAGACCAAGGGGCTGGACAAACGCAAGGTTGGCAACGTTCTGCTGGTAGCGCCGGCCGATGAAATCGCTGCCCGCGAGCGCCAGGAGCTGGAATCGCTCAAGCAGATTGCCGAGCTCGCTCCGCTGCGCCGCGAACTGCTGCAGGTCAACTACGCCAAGGCCGCCGACATCGCCAAGCTGTTCCAGTCGGTCACCAGCGCGGAGACCAAGACTGACGAACGCGGCTCGATCACAGTCGATGAGCGCACCAACAACATCATCGCTTACCAGACCCAGGACCGGCTCGACGAGCTGCGTCGTATCGTTTCGCAGCTGGATATCCCTGTGCGTCAGGTCATGATCGAAGCGCGCATCGTCGAAGCCAACGTTGATTACGACAAGCAGTTGGGCGTGCGCTGGGGCGGCCGAACCAACCTCTCCGGCAGCAGCAACTGGAGCGCGGGCGGCCTGGACAACAACGGCGACGAAGGCGGCAACACCGGCGATGACCTCGGCCCCAACATCCCGTTCGTTGACCTGGGGGCGGCTGATGCGAGTTCTGGCATCGGGCTGGGTTTCGTGACCAACAATACCTTGCTGGACCTGGAACTGAGCGCGATGGAGAGAACCGGTAACGGTGAAATCGTCTCGCAGCCAAAAGTGGTCACGGCTGACAAGGAAACCGCGAAGATCCTCAAAGGCACCGAGGTTCCGTACCAGGAGTCGAGCTCCAGCGGCGCGACCACCGTTACGTTCAAGGAAGCGGCGTTGTCCCTGGAAGTAACGCCGCAGATCACGCCTGACAACCGCGTGATCATGGAAGTGAAGGTGACCAAGGACGCGCCGGATTACCTCAACGCGGTACTGGGCCAGCCGCCGATCAGCAAAAACGAGGTGAACGCCAAGGTGCTGGTTGCCGATGGCGAGACTATTGTGATCGGGGGCGTTTTTTCCAACACGCAAAGTAAAGTCGTCGAGAAAGTGCCATTTCTTGGCGATGTGCCGTATGTTGGCCGCCTTTTCCGGCGTGACGTGGTGACGGAAGCCAAATCCGAGCTTCTGGTATTCCTGACTCCGCGTATCATGAACAACCAGGCGATTGCGGTGAGTCGTTGATTCTGTGCGAAATTTAATACTCGTAGGGCCGATGGGTGCGGGCAAAAGCACCATCGGCCGTTTGCTTGCCAAAGAACTGCGGCTGCCGTTCAAGGATTCCGACAAGGAAATCGAACTGCGGACCGGTGCCAACATTCCATGGATCTTCGACAGAGAAGGCGAGCTCGGCTTTCGCGACCGCGAACAGGCGATGATCGCTGAACTGTGCGAAACCGATGGAGTGGTGCTCGCGACTGGCGGCGGTGCGGTCATGCGCCCTGAAAATCGCAAGGCCCTGCACGCCGGCGGCCGGGTGGTCTATCTGCACGCGTCTGTCGAACAGCAGGTCGGGCGTACCGCACGGGACCGCAATCGACCGCTGTTGCGCACGGCCGACCCGGCCAAGGTACTGAGCGATCTGCTGGCGATCCGCGATCCGCTGTATCGGGAAATCGCCGATCTGGTGATCGAAACCGATGAACGGCCCCCGCGCATGGTGGTGCTGGACATCCTCGCGCGACTGGCAGAGCTTCCCCCCCGTTAAAGCGCAGGCGAAAATGCGTTATCCTCGGCGGCCAATAATTACTGACGACTGCGGGCTCCGGCCACCGGTCGTCCTGGCGCTCGAATCATGGCGTCAGCGCCCAATCGGTTATCAATGTGGGGACACATGCAGACACTTAAGGTCGAGCTTGGTGAGCGTAGTTACCCGATCCATATTGGCGAAGGCCTGCTGGATCAACCCGAACTCCTGACCCCGCATATCGTTGGGCGGCAGGTGGCGATCGTGTCCAACACGACCGTCGCGCCTCTGTACCTCGAACGCCTGACTCGCACGCTGGCCGGCTACAACGTGTTGCCGATCGTGCTGCCCGACGGCGAATCGTTCAAGAACTGGGAAACCCTGCAGACCATTTTCGATGGCCTGCTCACGGCGCGTCACGACCGCCGTACCACCGTGATCGCTCTTGGCGGCGGCGTCATCGGCGACATGGCCGGCTTCGCGGCGGCGTGCTACCAGCGTGGCGTGAATTTCATCCAGATCCCGACCACCCTGCTGTCGCAGGTTGATTCATCAGTGGGCGGCAAGACCGGTATCAACCATCCGCTGGGCAAGAACATGGTCGGTGCGTTCTACCAGCCCAGCGTCGTGCTGATCGACACCACGTCGCTCAATTCGCTGCCCGAGCGTGAACTGTCCGCAGGGCTTGCCGAAGTGATCAAGTACGGTCTGATCTGCGATGAGCCGTTCCTGACCTGGCTCGAGGAGAACGTCGAACTGTTGCGCGGACTCGATCAGGCTGCACTGACCGTCGCCATCGAGCGCTCCTGCGCTGCCAAGGCGCTGGTGGTCGGCGCCGACGAGCGCGAGTCTGGAGTACGCGCAACACTGAATCTGGGCCATACATTTGGCCACGCCATCGAGACGCACATGGGATATGGTGTCTGGCTTCATGGCGAAGCAGTCGCTGCGGGTACGGTCATGGCGCTGGAAATGTCCTCGCGCCTGGGCTGGATCACCTCGCAGGAGCGTGATCGTGGCATCCGTCTGTTGCAGCGCGCCGGTTTGCCGGTGGTGCCGCCAGAGGAGATGACCGAAGCGCATTTCCTGGAACACATGGCGATCGACAAGAAAGTCATCGACGGACGTCTGCGGCTGGTGCTCCTGCGCCGGCTGGGCGAAGCGGTTATCACGGACGATTATCCAAAAGAAGTACTACAGGCCACTCTGGTTGCGGATTACCGCGCCTTGGTGGATCAGCTTAGAGGTTAACGGAAACCCCATGACTAGTTTGCATGCCGACGAGGCTTTCCTCGGTCATTATCAGTTGAGTCATGACCCCTTTGCGGCGCGGGTACCTGGCTTCAAGTTCTTCCCCGCCCAGCGCAAGCCGGTGCTGGGTCAGCTTCACCACTTGGCGCGCTACAGCCAGCTGCTGCTGGCCGTAACCGGCCCGCAAGGCAGCGGCAAGACATTGCTGCGCCAAGCATTGGTGGCAAGCACCAACAAGCAGTCGGTTCAGAGCGTCGTCGTCTCGGCGCGCGGTGCCAGCGATGCGGCCGGTGTGCTGCAGCAAGTGGCCCAGGGCCTGAGCGTCGCCCATGCGGAAATGCAGGCGATCCTTGCTCAGATCGTGCAGCTTGGCCTGACCGGCCAGGAAGTCTATCTGCTGGTGGACGATGCGGAACAACTTGGCGATTCGGCGCTCGAAGCGTTGCTGGGTCTGGCCGAAGGAACACCGGAAGGTCGCCCGCACGTGTTCCTGTTCGGCGAGCCTTCACTGCTCGACCGTCTTGACCAGTTGTGCGCCGCCCTGCAGGGCGATGTCGAAGGCGAGCGCTTTCACGTCATCGAACTGCAACCCTACACGGAAGAAGAAACCCGGGAATATCTGGCGCAGCGGCTGGAGGGTGCGGGGCAGTCGATTGCCGTGTTCTCCGCTGACCAGATTACCGACATTCACGAACAATCCGACGGCTGGCCTGGAGCGATCAACCAGGTTGCCCGCGACTCAATGATCGAGGCGATGATCGCGAGTCGCTCTGCGGTCAAACGTCCAAGTGTGGGGTTCAACATGCCGAAAAAATACGTATTGGCTCTCGGTGGAGTCGTGGTCGTGGCCGTGGCAGCCGCTGTGCTGATTCCCGGTCGCGACGACAAGGCACCGGCCAATGCACCTGCTACCGCTCAGGCGCAATTGCCGCTGGGGCAGGGCACACCCTCCGCACAGCAGTCGAACAACGGTGGCCCGGCCATTGAGTTCGCCGGCAACTCGCAGCCTGTGCCTTTGCCACTGGGTGGTAATTCCCAGCCTGTAATGCGCGGCCCGCTGGCCGAAGCGGCAGGCACGACCGATGGCGACGAAGACGCGGTTCCGACAGGTTCGCCTGCTCAGCCGCCGACAGTGACCACCACCGCGCCACC
>JARDZH010000283.1 GCA_029240955.1 Pseudomonas sp.
CTGAACATCGGGCGCTGAAGCCAGACATTGAAAAACCCTCAGTGCTTGCGCAACTGGGGGTTTTTCAATGTCTGGCTCGCGACCTGGACTCGAATGGCCTGTTTGATAATGAAATCATGCTGATTTCTAAGATTTATATCCCTGCGATTATCCCTGATAAAGCCCGTATTTTATGCAAATTATTTCGATACTCTATGAGCAGGACAGCAGACGAATGCTGCCAGAGGAAATTCTAACGAAAACGGGCAAAGGCAGTTGACAGCAACAGACTGTATCTCTTCCGGCATGACAACCATTGAAGTCCACGTGAGCGCCCAACCTCCCCTGATCCACGTACCTCAATAGTGCACAGGCGCCACAGAACAGGGCGTTTGGCACACAAGATACTGCCGATACTCTTTAAAAATGTGCTTACTGCACATACGCCTGTGTCATGACTACCCTGTTTTTCTTAATTTCAAAGCGGCGCCAAAACGGGCCTGGTAATTGCTCTGACACAAGTGAGCCTAGCCAACCCGCTATCGATTTGGAGAAAAACATATGAGCTCAACTGGCGACTATCCGTTGACCGAAGCCCCGCGCGAAGCGCGCAAGGGGTTATTGTCCATTTCCATGGTGCTTTTCAGTTTTACTTTTTTCACCGGTACCATGTTTGCCGGTGGCAAGCTGGGGCTGGCTTTCAACTTCGTCGACATGTTATGGATCGCCGCCATCGGCAACAGCTTGCTGGCACTCTACGCCGCGGCGCTTGCCTTTATCGCCTCCCGTAGCGGCCTCAATACCGTGTTGATGGGACGGTTCTGCTTTGGCGAAGTTGGCAGCCGACTTTCCGATTTCTTACTGGGGTTCGCCGAACTGGGCTGGTATGCCTGGGGGACGGCAACAGTGGCGATCGTGCTGGTGAAGATGCTCGGTCTGGCAGGCGGACTGACGATTCCACTGATGATCCTGTTCGGCTTTGGCTTCAGCCTCACCGCCATCATCGGCTTCAAAGGCCTGGACCTGCTCTCGCGGATTTCCGTGCCATTGATGTTCGTCCTGTTGGTGATCTCCATGTACATCGCCACCCATGATGCGGGCGGGTTTCAGGCGCTCGCGGCTGTCATCCCCCATGAAACCATGACGTTTTCGGCGGCGGTGACGATGGTGTTTGGTACCTTCGCCAGCGGTGCCACTCAGGCCACCAACTGGACACGACTATCGCGTACCGGCCGTGTGGCAATTATCGCGAGCGTGGTCAGCTTTTTGCTCGGCAACGGCTTGATGGTGGTTGCGGGCGCCTGGTGTGCGATCGTCTATCAACAGGCCGATATCGTCGAAGTGATGATCCTGCAAGGCCTGTCGTTTGCAGCGGTGATCATGCTCTGCCTGAACCTCTGGACGATCCAGGGGCCGACGATCTACAACGTCTCCGCTGCCGCGTGTCACTTGCTGCGCAGTGAGCGCCGCCGGACGATGACGCTGGCTGCTGCCGGCGTCGGGGTGCTGCTTGCCATCGGTGGCATGTACGAGATGCTGATCCCGTTTCTGGTGCTGCTGGGCTCTATCATCCCTCCCGTCGGCGGCGTGATCATGGCCGATTTCTGGTATCGCCATCGTGGCCAATACCCGCTGCTCGCCAGCGCCAGTTTGCCGCGCTACAACTTCGTTGGTCTTTCGGCCTATGCCATCGGCGCGGTAGTTGCCTATTGCTCACCCTGGGTTGCCCCCTTGGTGGGAATCGTCGTGTCCGCCGTTTGCTATGTCGGTTTGCTTCAATTCAGCGGTCGCTGCGCTGCGCTCAGCACCACGCCGGGGGAACTGTGAGTCTGACGGTCGGAGAAGTCCTCAAGCTGCCGGGCCTGGAAGGACTGATCGTGCGTGCCGGTCACCGGCATCTGCAACGCACCGTGCGCTGGCCATACGTGGCGGAGAACGAGGGTATCGCCGAGTGGGTCATGGGCGGCGAACTGGTGTTTGTCACTGGCGTCAATCACGCGCGAAACGAGGCCAATTTGCTGAGCGTCATTGAGGACGGTATCGCCATGGGGATTGCCGGTCTGGTGATCCTCACCGGGGGGACGTTCATCCAGCGTATCCCCCAGGCCGTCATCGAACGGGCAGAGCACCACGGCTTGCCGTTGATCGAGCAGCCTTACCTGCTGAAGATGGTCATCGTCACCCATGCCATCGGTACGGCGCTGGTGCATATGGCGCAGGTCAGGCGTACACGTCACGATATCCTCAGCCAGTTGCTCACCGGCGACTACCCCAGCCTGGCCATCGCGCAGCAGCGCGCCGAGCATGTTCAACTGCCGATCGATGGACCGCGGCGTCTTGTAGCCCTGCGCCTGTCTTCGGTGAGCGTGTTGTTCGAGCGCCATCCGCCGACCGAAGCTGAGCGTCTGTTGCAGCATACTCGCCAAGCCTGTCTGGACCACCTGGAGGCATGGAGCCGTATCAGGTCCGAAACGCTACCGGTAATCCTTCAGGGCGACCTGTTCATCATGCTGTTGCCTGATCAGGAAGCCCTGCGTGCCGATCTCCAGAGACTATACCGGGAACTCACCGCACTGATCGGCGACATGACGTTGTACATGGGCATGGCAAACCGCGTGGAGAATTGCGGGCGCTACCGCCAGGCCTTGAATGAAGCACGGCAGGCCCTGGACGTCGCAGAAAGCCTGCACCCGGCAAGCGGTTTTTGCGATTTCAGCGAGCTTGGGGTGTTGCTCTTGTTGCAAGGCATTGGCGACCGTTCGGTAATCGATCACTTTGTGACGCAAACGCTCGGCCCCTTGATCGAACCGTCCCGAAAGCAGCCGTTCACGCTGCTGGAAACCCTCGACGCGCTGCTCCAGGAAAACGGCAATGCCCTCAGGGCGGCCAATCGCCTGGCTATCCATCGCAACACCATCAATCAACGTATCCAGCGTATCGAGCAGCAGAGCGGACAGTCGCTGGACGATCCCCTTTTTCGAATGAATGCAGCGGTCGCACTGCTGGTATGGCGCATGACCGAAGTCCACGGCAAGGAGTCAACATGAACATCATCAACGCGCGTCTGCGTGGTAAAACCGGCTTGTATCACATCGAACTCAATGGCCCGAAGATCGCGGCAATCGTCGCCCAGACACAGGTGGCGCAAGCCACCCATGCGACGGATCTGGACGCGGGGCAGAATCTGGTGACGGCACCCTTCGTTGAGCCGCACATACACCTGGACGCCGCGCTCACGGCTGGCGAGCCGAACTGGAACCTGAGCGGCACGCTGTTCGAAGGCATTGAGCGCTGGGCCGAGCGCAAGGCGTTGGTCACCCACGAAGACACCAAGGTTCGTGCGCGCAAAACCATCGACATGCTGGTCGATAACGGTATTCAGCACGTGCGTACCCATGTCGACATCACCGATCCGACCCTGGCGGCGCTCAAGTCCATGCTGGAGGTTCGCGAGGAAACCCGGCACCTGATCGACTTGCAGATTGTCGCCTTTCCCCAGGAGGGCATTGAATCCTTCAAGGACGGCCGCGCCTTGATGACCGAGGCGGTGGCCATGGGTGCCGACGTCGTGGGCGGCATTCCGCACTTCGAGAACACCCGGGAGCAGGGCGAGTCCTCGGTGAAGTTTCTGATGGACCTGGCCGAACGAACGGGCTGCCTGGTGGACGTGCATTGCGACGAAACCGATGACCCGCAGTCGCGCTTTCTCGAAGTGCTTGCCGAACAAGCGCGGGTGCGCGACATGGGCGAACGGGTCACCGCCAGCCATACCGTGGCCATGGGTTCGTACGACAACGCCTACTGCTACAAGCTGTTCCGCCTACTCAAACGGTCGCGGATCAATTTCATCTCGTGCCCGACTGAAAGCATTCATTTGCAAGGTCGTTTCGACGGCTATCCCAAGCGCCGGGGCCTGACCCGAGTCGCTGAAATCGACCGGGCAGGGATGAACATCTGCTTCGGTCAGGATTCCATCGTCGACCCTTGGTATCCATTGGGTAATGGCAACATCCTGCGCATCCTCGAGGCCGGCCTGCACATTTGTCACATGCTCGGCTACAACGACCTCAAGCGTTCCCTGGACCTGATTACGGATAACAGCGCCCGAACCTTGCACCTGGGCGAACGCTACGGTCTGGAAGTAGGGCGCCCGGCCAACTTGCTGATTCTTTCAGCGCCGGATGACTACGAGATGATTCGTAGCCAGGGACAGGTATTAATGTCCATCCGAGACGGCAAAGTGCTGATGCGGCGCAGTCCTGCACGTGTGGAGCGGACTGTCGGCTAAGCCAGCGCGCAACAGGCCGGATTCAGTTTTTCGAGGGGGCCATGCGGCCCCTTTTCCATGCCCCGTGCGCTGCTATCGGCAATGCCCGAGCCCTGATGTTCAAGGCTGAAAGCAGCGGGGCCGCAGCGAAGTTGTATTGATGCTTATTCTGGTAATAAAGCTGTCAAATATACGAATTATCAGAATTAAACTTCGCGATTAGACTCGAGCACATCACAGCGTTGCTCACGCGGTGAAAATGAAGG
>JARDZH010000284.1 GCA_029240955.1 Pseudomonas sp.
GGCGATCAGGAAATCCAGCGCGTCGTGCACGCCCGGCAAGTCTTCGCCCGGGAAGCCGCCTTTCATGTAGGTGTAAGTACCCATGCCCATGAACACAGCATCGTATTCTTCGAGCAGCTGATCGACCGTCACGTCCTTACCGATTTCGGTATTGAGGCGGAACTCGATACCCATGCCGGTGAACACTTCACGGCGATTGCTCAGCACCGACTTTTCCAGCTTGAACTCAGGGATACCGAACGTCAGCAAACCGCCGATTTCCGGGTTCTTGTCGAACACCACCGGCGTCACACCGGCGCGCACCAGCACGTCGGCACAGCCAAGGCCTGCAGGGCCGGCGCCAATGATTGCGACACGCTTGCCGGTCGGGACGACTTTGGACATGTCCGGACGCCAGCCCATGGCAAACGCGGTATCGGCGATGTACTTCTCGACCGAGCCGATGGTCACCGCGCCGAAGCCGTCGTTCAGCGTACAGGCACCTTCACACAGGCGATCCTGCGGACACACGCGACCGCAGACTTCCGGCAGGGTGTTGGTCTGGTGCGACAGCTCGGCGGCCGCCAGGATGTTGCCTTCCGCAACCAGCTTGAGCCAGTTGGGGATGAAGTTGTGCACAGGGCACTTCCACTCGCAATACGGGTTACCGCAACCCAGGCAGCGGTGCGCCTGATCGGCGGACTGCTGGGGCTTGAAGGGTTCGTAGATTTCCACGAACTCTTTCTTGCGTTGACGCAGCAGTTTCTTCTTCGGATCTTTACGCCCGACATCGATGAACTGGAAGTCGTTACTGAGACGTTCAGCCATTTGGAGCCTCTTCACAGCAGCTTCGAGCTACACGCTTCAAGCTGCAAGAAATCAAATTCTGTTCAATCCACAAGGCTGCAAGCGGGTCGCCCCGGCTTGCCGCCTTGTGACTGCGCTTACTGTGGGTTTGCCCGGGTGCTGGAGAGCAGCGACTTCAGGTTGGCAGCCTTGGGCTTGACCAGCCAGAAACGACGCAGGTAGTCGTCCAGGTTTTCCGCAAGATTACGGCCCCACTCGCTATCGGTTTCCGCGACATACTCGTTCAGCACGCTCTGCAGATGGGTGCGATAAGCCTCCATCGCTTCGCCGCTGATGCGCTGGATCTCGACCAGTTCATGGTTGACCCGGTCAACAAAGGTGTTGTCCTGGTCGAGCACGTAAGCGAACCCGCCGGTCATGCCGGAACCGAAGTTGTAGCCGGTCTTGCCCAACACGCAGACGAAACCGCCGGTCATGTACTCGCAACAGTGATCGCCGGTGCCTTCCACGACCGCGTGCGCGCCGGAGTTGCGCACTGCGAAGCGCTCGCCTGCAGTACCGGCCGCGAACAGCTTGCCGCCGGTCGCGCCGTACAGGCAGGTGTTGCCGACGATGGCACTTTCGTTGGTCTTGAACGGGCTGCCTTTGGGCGGCACGATCACCAGCTTGCCGGCGGTCATGCCCTTGCCGACGTAGTCGTTGGCATCGCCTTCCAGGTACATATTCAGGCCGCCGGCGTTCCAGACGCCGAAGCTCTGACCTGCAGTGCCCTTGAAGCGGAAGGTGATCGGCGCCTTGTTCATGCCCTGATTGCCGTGCAGCTTGGCAATTTCACCGGAAATCCGTGCGCCGATCGAACGGTCGCAGTTGCAGATATCCAGCTCGAACTCGCCGCCGCTGAGCGACTCGATGGCAGGCTTGGCCAGCTCGACCATTTTCTCGGCGAGCAAGCCTTTGTCGAACGGCGGGTTACGGTCCACCAGACTGAACTGAGGCTTGTCTGCCGGAACGTGATCACTACCGAGCAATGGCGTGAGGTCCAGATGCTGCTGCTTCTGGGTTTCGCCCGGCAGGATATCGAGCAGGTCGGTACGACCGATCAGCTCTTCCAGCGAACGCACGCCCAACTTCGCCAGCCATTCGCGGGTTTCCTCGGCCACGTAGGTGAAGAAGTTGATCACCATGTCGACGGTGCCGATGTAGTGATCCTTGCGCAGCTTGTCGTTCTGAGTCGCAACGCCGGTCGCGCAGTTGTTCAGGTGGCAGATACGCAGGTATTTGCAGCCCAGCGCGATCATTGGCGCAGTACCGAAGCCGAAGCTCTCGGCACCCAGAATCGCCGCCTTGATCACGTCCAGGCCGGTTTTCAGGCCGCCGTCGGTCTGCACGCGAACCTTGCCGCGCAGGTCGTTGCCGCGCAGGGTCTGGTGAGTCTCGGCCAGGCCCAGCTCCCACGGTGCGCCAGCGTACTTGATCGACGTCAGCGGCGAAGCGCCGGTGCCGCCGTCATAGCCGGAAATGGTGATCAGGTCGGCGTAGGCCTTGGCCACACCGGCTGCGATCGTACCCACGCCCGCTTCTGCTACCAGCTTGACCGAGACCAGCGCCGACGGGTTGACCTGCTTGAGGTCAAAGATCAGCTGCGACAAGTCTTCGATCGAATAGATGTCGTGGTGCGGCGGGGGGGAGATCAGTGTCACGCCCGGCACTGCATAGCGCAGCTTGGCGATCAGGCCGTTGACCTTGCCGCCCGGCAGTTGCCCGCCTTCGCCCGGCTTGGCGCCCTGAGCAACCTTGATCTGCAGAACATCGGCATTGACCAGGTATTCAGGCGTGACGCCAAAACGACCGGTCGCGATCTGCTTGATCTTGGAGCTGCGGATGGTGCCGTAGCGCGACGGATCTTCGCCGCCCTCGCCGGAGTTGGAACGCGCGCCGAGGCGGTTCATGGCTTCGGCCAGCGCTTCATGGGCTTCAGGCGACAGTGCGCCCAGGGAAATCCCTGCTGAGTCGAAGCGCTTCAGGATCTCGGCCAGAGGCTCGATCTCATCGATCGGCAGCGGCTGGTCGATGGTCTTGACCTGGAACAGGTCGCGGATCATCGACACCGGGCGCTTGTCCACCAGCGCGGTGTACTCCTTGAACTTGCTGTAGTCGCCTTGTTGCACAGCGGCTTGCAGCGTGTTCACCACGTCCGGGTTATAGGCGTGATACTCGCCGCCGAACACGAACTTGAGCAGTCCGCCTTGCTGGATCGGCTTGCGCGGGCTCCAGGCCTCGACGGCGAGCGCCTTCTGCTCGGCCTCGATGTCGACGAAGCGCGCGCCTTTCAGACGGCTCGGTACGCCGCGGAAGCTGGTGTCGCACACTTCCTCGGACAGACCGATGGCTTCGAACAGCTGCGCGCCACGGTACGACGCGATGGTCGAGATCCCCATCTTCGACAGGATCTTGAGCAGGCCTTTGGTGATGCCTTTGCGATAATTCTTGAAGACTTCGTACAGGTCGCCCAGCACTTCGCCGGTGCGGATCAGATCGCCCAGCACTTCGTACGCCAGGAACGGATAGACCGCCGAGGCGCCGAAACCGATCAACACTGCAAAGTGGTGCGGGTCACGCGCCGTGGCGGTTTCCACCAGGATGTTGCTGTCGCAGCGCAGGCCTTGCTCGGTGAGACGGTGGTGAACCGCGCCGACCGCCAGCGAGGCGTGGGCCGGCAGCTTGCCCGGTGCAATATGGCGATCGCTCAGGACAATGAGAGTACGGCCAGCGCGCACAGCTTCTTCGGCCTGATCGGCGATGTTGCGGATGGCCGCTTCCAGGCCGATCTGCTCGTCATAGTTCAGGTCGATGATCTGCCGCTCGAAGCCCGGACGCTCCAGGTTCATCAGCGAGCGCCACTTGGCCGGAGAGATGACCGGCGAGCTGAGGATGACGCGCGAGGCGTGCTCAGGCGATTCCTGGAAGATATTGCGCTCGGCACCGAGGCAGACTTCCAGCGACATCACGATAGCTTCGCGCAGCGGGTCGATCGGCGGGTTGGTGACCTGCGCGAACTGCTGACGGAAGTAATCGTAAGGCGAACGGACACGGCGCGACAGTACGGCCATCGGCGTGTCATCGCCCATGGAGCCGACCGCTTCCTGGCCTTGTTCACCCAGCGGACGCAGCACCTGATCACGCTCTTCGAACGTGACCTGATACATCTTCATGTACTGCTTGAGCTGGTCGCTGTTGTAGAAAGCCGAGCCATGGTCGGTGTCTTCCATGGTCGCCTGAATGCGCAGGGCACTCTTGCGCAACCACTGTTTGTACGGATGGCGCGACTTCAAACGGTTGTCGATAGCATCGGTGTCGAGGATCTGACCGGTTTCGGTGTCCACGGCAAAGATCTGACCCGGGCCGACACGGCCCTTGGCGATCACCTCTTCAGGCTTGTAGTCCCACACGCCGATTTCCGACGCCAGGGTGATGTAGCCATTAGTGGTGGTGACCCAGCGCGCCGGGCGCAGGCCGTTGCGGTCGAGCAGGCAGACCGCGTGGCGACCTTCGGTCATCACGATACCGGCCGGGCCGTCCCACGGCTCCATGTGCATGGAGTTGTATTCGTAGAAGGCGCGCAGATCCGGGTCCATGGTTTCGACGTTCTGCCACGCTGGCGGAATGATCATCCGCACGCCGCGGAACAGGTCGATGCCGCCGGTGACCAT
>JARDZH010000285.1 GCA_029240955.1 Pseudomonas sp.
ATCGGCGGCGGTCATGCCGGTACCGAGGCAGCACTGGCCTCAGCACGCATGGGTGCAAAGACCCTACTGTTGACGCACAACGTGGAAACGCTCGGTGCCATGAGTTGCAACCCAGCCATCGGTGGCATTGGCAAGAGTCATCTGGTCAAGGAAATCGATGCGCTGGGCGGTGCCATGGCACTGGCCACCGACAAGGGCGGCATTCAGTTTCGCGTGCTCAACAACCGCAAGGGCCCAGCGGTTCGAGCCACGCGTGCCCAGGCCGACCGTATCCTGTACAAGGCAGCCATTCGCGAAACGTTGGAGAATCAACCGAACCTGTGGATATTCCAGCAGGCGGCAGATGACCTGATCGTCGAGCAGGACGAAGTCAAGGGCGTCGTGACCCAGATGGGCCTGCGCTTCATGGCGGACTCCGTGGTGTTGACGACCGGAACCTTTCTGGGTGGACTTATCCACATCGGTCTGCAGAATTATTCGGGAGGCCGCGCGGGAGATCCGCCGTCGATCGCTCTGGCTCGACGTCTGCGTGAACTGCCGTTGCGTGTAGGCCGACTGAAGACCGGTACGCCGCCTCGCATCGATGGCAAGTCCGTGGACTTTTCGGTCATGACCGAGCAACCGGGTGATACACCTATCCCGGTGATGTCGTTCATGGGCTCGAAGGCGCTTCACCCGCGCCAGGTGAGTTGCTGGATCACCCACACCAATGCGCGGACCCACGAAATCATCGCGGCCAACCTCGATCGCTCACCCATGTATTCGGCGGCCGGCGAAATCGAAGGCGTGGGTCCGCGTTACTGCCCTTCGATCGAAGACAAGATTCATCGCTTCGCCGATAAGCAGAGCCATCAGGTATTCATCGAGCCTGAAGGGCTGACTACCCATGAGCTGTACCCCAACGGAATTTCCACCTCGCTACCGTTCGACGTGCAGTTGCAGATCGTGCGCTCGATCCAGGGTATGGAAAACGCGCATATCATGCGCCCCGGCTATGCCATCGAATATGACTACTTCGATCCGCGCGATCTGAAGTACAGCCTTGAAACCAAGGTAATCGCTGGGCTGTTCTTCGCCGGTCAGATCAATGGCACCACCGGCTACGAAGAGGCGGGCGCGCAGGGTCTGTTGGCCGGTGCCAACGCTGCACTGCGCGCGCAGGGCAAAGATGCCTGGTGTCCGCGCCGGGACGAGGCGTATATCGGCGTGTTGGTCGACGACCTGATTACCCTGGGTACCCAGGAGCCCTACCGGATGTTCACCTCGCGTGCCGAGTACCGCCTGATTCTGCGCGAAGACAACGCCGACCTGCGGCTGACTGAAAAAGGTCGTGAGCTTGGTTTGGTCGACGACGCGCGTTGGAAAGCCTTCAGTGCCAAGCGCGAAGCGATCGAACTGGAAGAACAACGACTGAAAAGTACGTGGGTACGGCCCGGGACGCCCCAGGGCGATGCCGTGGCAGCAAAATTCGGTACGCCGTTGACCCATGAATACAACCTGCTTAACCTGCTCAGCCGACCCGAGATCGACTACGTTGGCCTCGCCGAGGTTACCGGCGGTGGCGCGCAGGACCCGCAAGTCGCCGAGCAGGTCGAGATCAAGACCAAGTACGCCGGCTACATCGACCGGCAGCAGGACGAGATCGCCCGGCTACGTGCCAGTGAAGACACTCGCCTGCCTGTGGATATCGACTACAGCGGCATTTCCGGACTGTCCAAGGAAATCCAGGGCAAACTGGGCGTGACCCGTCCCGAGACGCTGGGGCAGGCTTCGCGCATTCCAGGGGTTACGCCTGCAGCCATTTCGCTGTTGATGATTCATCTGAAAAAACGCGGCGCAGGCCGTGAGTTGGAGCAAAGCGCTTGAGTTCCATGGTCACCGAGCAGCACCGTGAAGAGTTGTCCACAGGCGCCCGGCAGTTGGGTATCGAACTGTCCGAAGACCAGCACGAAAGACTGCTGGCCTACCTGGCGCTGTTGATCAAATGGAACAAGGCGTACAACCTGACTGCGGTGCGCAATCCCGATGAAATGGTCTCGCGTCACTTGCTCGACAGCCTGAGTATTCTGCCGTACGTCGCGGATGCCCAAACCTGGCTCGACGTAGGCAGCGGTGGTGGCATGCCGGGCATCCCCATGGCGATCATGTTTCCCGAAAAACGGATCACCACGCTCGACAGCAACGGCAAGAAGACTCGTTTTCAGACTCAGGTAAAACTTGAACTGGGCTTGTCCAACTTGCAAGTTGTCCACAGTCGGGTCGAAGCCTATACCCCTGAGCAACCCTTCGCCGGCATCGTTTCGCGCGCCTTCAGCAGCCTGCAGGACTTTGCCCACTGGACGCGCCATCTGGGCAACGGCGACACTCACTGGCTGGCGATGAAAGGGCTGCATCCTGCTGACGAACTGGTAGCATTGCCAGCGGACTTCCACCTCGATAGCGAACACGCCTTGGCCGTACCTGGTTGCCAAGGCCAACGCCATCTGCTGATACTGCGCCGCACGGCATGATTGGGAACACGAGCAATAATGGCTAAGGTATTCGCGATTGCGAACCAGAAAGGCGGTGTGGGCAAGACCACCACCTGTATAAACCTTGCAGCATCGCTGGTCGCGACCAAGCGCCGCGTGCTGCTGATCGATCTCGATCCACAGGGCAACGCCACCATGGGTAGCGGTGTGGACAAGCACGCGTTGGAAAATTCGATCTACGACGTGCTGATCGGCGAGTGCGACCTGGCTCAGGCCATGCACTTTTCCGAGCATGGGGGTTACCAACTTCTGCCTGCGAACCGCGACCTGACGGCGGCCGAAGTGGTGCTGCTGGAAATGCAGATGAAGGAAAGCCGGTTGCGCAGCGCCTTGGCGCCGGTACGCAACAACTACGATTACATTCTCATCGACTGTCCGCCTTCGTTGTCGATGCTGACCCTCAATGCGCTGGTGGCTGCCGATGGCGTGATCATTCCGATGCAGTGCGAGTACTTCGCCCTGGAAGGACTGAGCGACCTTGTGGATAACATCAAGCGTATTGCCGAGCTGCTGAATCCTGACCTGAAGGTCGAGGGTCTGCTGCGAACCATGTATGACCCGCGCCTGAGCCTGATGAACGACGTCTCGGCACAGCTCAAGGAGCATTTCGGCGATCAGCTCTACGATACCGTGATCCCCCGCAACATTCGTCTGGCTGAAGCGCCCAGCTACGGGATGCCAGCGCTGTCGTACGACAAATCATCACGCGGCGCCCTGGCATACCTGGCACTGGCTGGCGAGATGGTTCGTCGGCAGCGTCGCCAATCTCGCACCGCAGCAGTCATTTAAGGAATCCAATGGCCGTCAAGAAACGTGGTCTCGGGCGTGGACTGGATGCGCTGCTCAGCGGTCCGACCGTCAGCGCGCTCGAGGAACAGGCCGTTACGGTCGACCAGAACGAGCTGCAGCACCTGCCCCTGGATGTCATCCAGCGCGGCAAGTACCAGCCACGCCGAGACATGGATCCGCAGGCGCTCGAAGAACTGGCGCACTCGATCAAGACCCAGGGCGTAATGCAGCCGATCGTGGTGCGGCCGGTGGCCAACTCGCGTTTCGAGATCATCGCCGGGGAAAGGCGCTGGCGCGCGGCGCAGCAAGCTGGCCTCGAAACCATTCCGGCCATGGTGCGCGATGTGCCGGACGAAGCGGCAATCGCCATGGCGCTGATCGAAAACATCCAGCGCGAAGACCTCAATCCGGTGGAGGAGGCCATAGCCCTGCAACGCTTGCAGCACGAATTCCAGCTGACTCAGCAGCAGGTTGCCGACGCGGTGGGCAAATCGCGGGTTACAGTGGCCAACTTGCTGCGGCTGATCGCCTTGCCCGAAGTCATCAAGACCATGCTTTCCCATGGCGATCTGGAAATGGGACATGCGCGTGCATTGCTCGGTTTGCCGGATGAACAGCAGGTAGAAGGGGCGCGACACGTTGTCGCACGAGGTCTGACCGTACGTCAGACCGAAGCCCTGGTCCGACAATGGTTGAGTGGTAAACCCGAGCCGGTGGAGCCCGCGAAACCCGATCCGGACATTACCCGGTTGGAGCAGCGCCTGGCCGAGCGCCTGGGCTCTGCGGTGCAGATTCGTCATGGGCAGAAGGGCAAGGGGCAGTTGGTGATCCGCTATAACTCGCTGGACGAGCTGCAAGGCGTGCTCGCACACATTCGCTGAAACAATTCCTTGTGTAGCGCGCAGTCGGAAATCACTACCTAGCAGTTGAATAGGGGCTGAACCGCCCCTATACTCTGCGCGCATTTTGTCGGCACAATTTATGCCAAGTTAAGGCTTATGGCACGTCGACCATTGAGGAGTCGTCACGATGGAAACCCGCACGCCAAACCGCTTGCCGTTCCATCAGTGGGTCGTTTTCCCGATGTTGTTGGCGCAAGGTGTCGTCGTGTTGCTGGCAGCCTTGGTGCTGTGGCAATGGCTCGGGGCAGTCAGTGGTTACTCCGGC
>JARDZH010000286.1 GCA_029240955.1 Pseudomonas sp.
CGCCCCAGCTGCTGATTCTCGATACGCATCTGTTGAGCAACCTGTTGTGGAGTAAGGCGCTGTTCGGCGACTGCCCGCCCTGGGTCGAGCAGCAATTGCTGAGCAGGCGCTATGACCTGCATCTGCTGCTGTCGCCTGAGGGGGTGGACTGGATCAGCGACGGTCAACGCTGTCAGCCGCAGCTGAACGAGCGCCAGGCGTTCTTCGCGGCGAGCCGCCAGTGGCTGGACAACCACCAGCAGCGCTACCGGGTGATCGGCGGTGACTGGAGCGCCCGGCGCGAACAGGCCATGGCGCTGGTGGCGCAACTGCTGGCCGATTCACCGGATCTGATGCTTGTGCAGCAAACGGTAGAACGTCGGCCGGGAAATCCCTAGCACCTTCGCCGCTACGCTGAGGTTGTCGCTGTGGCGGGTCAGCACGTCGCACAACGCCTGACGTTCGGCTCGGGACTTGTAATCGTCCAGCGTGCCCATGCTGCTGGCGATGTCTTCCTCGCCCAGCAAACCCAGATCCGCCGCCTCGATCTGCCGCCCCTCCGCCAGCACCAGCCCGCGCCGCACGCGGTTCGCCAGTTCGCGGACGTTGCCCGGCCAGTCATGCTTGCCCATTGCGATCAGCGCGTCCTGGCTGAAATTGCGCGCCCGCCTGCCGGTTTCCTGACTGTAGAAATGCGCGAAATGGTTGGCCAGCATGGCAAGGTCGCCGTGCCGCTCGCGCAGCGGTGCTGTGCCGACCTGCAGCACGTTCAGCCGATAGTAGAGGTCCTCTCGAAACCGCTTCTTGCGAATCGCGGCTTCCAGATCCACGTGAGTCGCGGCCAGCACCCGCACGTCCACAGGAATCGGCTCGCTGCCGCCGAAGCGTTCGATCTGCTTGTCCTGCAGGAAACGCAGCAGGTGCGCCTGGGTTTCCAGCGGCAGGTCACCAATCTCGTGCAGGAACAGGGTGCCGCCGTCAGCTGCCTCGATACGCCCGACCTTGGGCTCCTGAGCGCCGTTGAATGCGCCCTTCTCGTAGCCAAACAGCTCGGCATGGATCAGATGTTCGGCGATCGCGCCGCAATTGACCGAGATGAACGGCTTGTTACGCCGCTGTGACTGCAGGTGTAAGGTGCGCGCAACCAATTCCTTGCCGGTGCCCCGCTCGCCCCGGATCAACACAGGCGACTCAGTGGGCGCCAGCTTGCTCAACAACCTGCGCAGCTCGCGAATCGGCCGGCTTTCGCCGAGCATTTCATGGTCACCGCTGGTGGTCTGCGTCGTGCCTTGAGCCCGCAACCGCGCCATGCCGTAAGCGCGGCCCAGCGTGACTTGCATGCGTGCTACATCGAACGGCAGGGTATGGAAATCGAAAAACCATTCGCAGACGAAATCGCCGATCTTTTCCCGGCGCAGATCCTCTGGCGCGAGCACCGCGATCCACTGCGTGCCGCTGCGGGTAATGAGCTCCTTGACCACTTCGGGGTGTTCGAAGTGATTGGGCATCAGGCGTATCAGTCCGACATCACAGCTCAGGTGGAGCGCCGATTCGATCGTACTGCTGTCTACCGCCCATCCGGCGGCATGCAAAACCGGGATCAGCTGATGGCAATCGTCACAGGGGTCCACAATCAGAAGACGTCGCGTTGGGGCCGACTCATGCATATAGGTTCCTTGGCGCCCGGCGTCTAGTTAAAGTTATAAAAATCGTTTTATAAACAGCATGTTGGCGAGCCCGACTGTTACATTAGCAAATATTTGACACAGCCTTGTACCGTTTACATCTAACCCTCATAACCAAACAGCATTAAGACTGTCACACCGGTTTTACACCTCCTCTGAAACGCCCGGCTGATGGGCGGCGCGAACTTGGTCATTTGCGCCCGGTCAATACGCTCCGTTCGCACGTGTAAGAAAATTGAAAATAAAGTGCGACCGGTGTGACTCACTGCACCCTCTTGGGCATCAACACCATTAACCGGTCCGACGGTAAGCCCACCGACGTGACTGAACTGATATGGGCACTTTGAGGAAATGACCATGAACGCCCCATTGCGCTTCAACGATGCACTTCTCATCGCTGGACACGCTTTCGAACCCTTCCGCTGCGTCGCCTGGGCGCCGCAGGACGGCACCGGCGAACTGAGCCTGACCGTGCTGGACCGCATGAGCACCCGCATCGGTCGCAAGCAGCTGGCCAGCAGCACCTATTCCGACAAGGCGCAGCTGGCAAGCGCGCTGGAACAGGCCCGTGCGGAAATCAGCAATGAGGGTTATGCCCTTGAGCCGTGGACAATGCCGGCCTGATCTCACGCTGACGGAGGGCCTTGCGCCCTCCGTGTTTCACCCTCTGCTTCGATCAGACAGGATGAGCCATCGCCAACTGCGTGATGTGCCGGTAATCAGCGCCCAGCCGCTCGGCCAGTGCCTGAGCCCTCCCCATGCGAATCGGGCCTGTCTCGACATCCACCAGCAAACTTTCACATTCGAACGCCGACACCTCAGGCATTGCCTTGATGCGACCGTCAGTCAGCACCAGCACGCGCTGCCGCTCTGCCGGATGGCGGGTTTTGCGCTGGGCCAGCCAGTGCGCTGCTTGCACCAACGCGTCCTGCAGCGGCGTGCCGCCGCCCGCGCCGAGCGCATCCAGCCAGGGCGCCAGCGCTTTCGAAGCTTTGAGCCCCTGGTGTTGCCAGCGCGGTGACTGACCACTGGCGGTGAGCAGCGCCAGCCGCGCGCGCCGGCGATAGGCATCGTCGAATACCTGAGACAACAAGCCTTTGGCCTGACTCAATGCGCCATGACGGCGGGTCGAGGCCGATGCATCGACGATCACCAGCAGCAATTCGCTCGGTTGGCGGCTACGAGGTTGACGTACCAGATCATGCCGGGTGCGCGGGCGACCGCGGAGCAGCGTCGGCACCCAGGCCACCGGGCCGTCGGCACCGGCTCGCGCTTTGCCATGTCGCCCCGCGCTGAGCTTGCCAGGACCGGGTCTGGCATCCGCCCCCTTCAGCGACCGGGAACGGATGCCTAGCGCTTTTTTGGCCAGCTCGGGATTTCGCGACGCGCCCCGGTTGCCACCGGCTGCGCAGGCAGTTCACCCCACTGGCCCTGCCCGGTTTCGGACTCAGAAGCGCTAGCCTGTTCAGGTCTGGCTTGCGGTGGTTCGGGGCTTGAGGGCTGTTGAGCGTCGCTGGGCGGCATGGCGTTACGCCGCCGATGACGCAGCGCAAACTCAGCCACCGCGTCGATATCGACCGTCTCGATCCGCTCTGCACCGCGCCATGCCGCATGTGCACGCGCGGCCCGCAACCAGACCAGATCCGCGCGCATGCCATCGACAGCTGCCGCAAAGCAGCGCTCGGTGATCTCGGCAAGCGCCTGATCATCCAGCTCAATGCCGGGCAACATCGCCCGCGCGGTTTCGCAGCGCTGCTCAAGTGCTTGTTGCTCAGTTTCCCATCGCACGCAGAACGCCTGCGGATCGGCGTCGAAGTCCAGGCGCCGACGAATGATCTGTCCGCGTTCGGCAGGCAGCGTATGACCATCGAGCGCGACATTCAGGCCGAACCGGTCCAGCAACTGCGGCCGCAGCTCGCCTTCTTCGGGGTTCATGGTGCCAATCAATACGAAACGCGCCGGATGGCGGTGGGAAATGCCATCGCGTTCAACCAGATTGGTGCCGCTGGCCGCCACGTCGAGCAGCAGATCCACCAGATGATCGGCCAGCAGGTTGACCTCGTCGACATAGAGCACGCCGCCATCGGCCTTTGCCAATACGCCGGGCGAGAACTTCGCGCGGCCTTCGCCCAGCGCCGCATCCAGATCGAGCGTGCCCACCAGCCGTTCTTCGGTCGCGCCCAACGGCAACGTCACGAATTGCCCGCCGCCCAGCAGATCAGCCAGGCCACGGGCCAGGGTCGACTTGGCCATGCCGCGCGGGCCTTCGATCAGCACGCCGCCGATCTTCGGGTCGATAGCGGCCAGACACAGCGCCAGTTTCAGGCGCTCGGCGCCGACTACCGCGGCGAGCGGAAAGTGCGGCAGGTCGGTCATGACGGATTCGGTCAAGGTCATCAACTCTCTTCTATATCCAGCAACAGCTCTTCGAGTGCCTGACGGTAATCGCCCGGTTCTTCCCAAAGGCCGCGCTGCTGGGCTTCGAGCATGCGTTCGGTCATGTCACGCAAGGCATCGGGGTTATGTTCGCGAATGAAATCGCGGGTCGAGGCGTCGAGCAGGTAAGCGTCGGCCAGCAACGCGTACTGGTGGTCATCGATCAGCTCGGTGGTGGCGTCGAAGGCAAACAGAAAATCCACGGTCGCGGCCATTTCGAACGCACCTTTATAGCCGTGACGTTTGACCCCGTCGATCCACTTGGGGTTAGCCGCACGCGAGCGGATCACCCGGTTCAACTCTTCCTTGAGCGTACGGATCCGTGGCAGATCCGGTTGACTGTGGTCGCCGTGGTAACTGGCGGTCTTCTG
>JARDZH010000287.1 GCA_029240955.1 Pseudomonas sp.
GAATGGGCGGTCGAGCCGCGAGGTATTCCGGGGTAGCGACGACGGCAGTGCAGCCTTCTGGCCCTATACGCACTGCGATCATGTCGTGAGCGAGTTGCTCGCCGTACCTGATCCCTGCATCGAACCCTCCGGCCACGATGTCGACCAGACGATCATCGACCGCCAGGTCGATCATGACGTCGGGATGGGCCTCGCGTAGCGCTCGAAGCTTGGGCAAGACATGCAGCACAGCCGCAGCTCGGTGCGCATTGATTTTTACGATGCCGGACGGACGATCGCGCTCTTCGGCGAGGCACTCGACCCCTTCAGCGATCTCGTCAAGAGCGGGTGCCAGACGTGCCAGAAGCCGCTGACCCGCAGCCGTCGGCGCAACGCTGCGGGTCGTGCGGTTCAGGAGTTTCGTGCCCAGTCGCTGCTCAAGGAGTCTAATCGCATGGCTGAGTGCGGAGCTCGACAGGCCGAGGCGAACGGCGGCGCGCGTGAAGCTTTTCTCTTCCGCGATCAAGGCGAAGGCAAACAGGTCGGCGAAATCTTCACGTCTCATTGCTGAGTCCTGCTCATAACTTCGTCCTGAATATGATGGCTAATCGGACAACGTTAACTCTCTTATATTCGGCTCTACAAGCTCAGCGCGGTATCGAGCACGCACATGGGTCACGAGACGAGAGGAAACTGATTTGAAGAACTCCCCATCCCCCCACGTTCTAATCGTGGGTGCCGGGTCCATCGGCATGATCTTCGGCTACCACCTGTCGCTGGCGAAGGCAGATGTGACCTATCTGGTTCGTCCGGGTCGTGTAGAGCGCCTCAGCCGGCCACAAACGCTCTTTTCATACGACGACAACAGCCTCAAGCAATACGATGGTTATTCAGTCATCTCGGATCATGACGGGATTGCCAAAGGTAAGTTCGACTACATACTCCTGACACTCGATGGCGCTTCGCTGCAGAGTGAAGACGGCATAAAGCTGACCAAAGCAATCGGCAAGGCTGTGGAGGGTTCCGACACTAAAGTGATACAGGGCGGGATGTTCGTCGATTCACAGCGCTGGTTCCAGAACGTTTCCGGGCTGCGGGACGACCAGTTCACCAACGGTTATTTCGCCATCCTTGCCTACTCGCCGAGCGCAGTTACCCTCCCACTGCATGGCAAGACCGATCCCTCTCTGCTGGCACAGGCCGATCTTGCGTACAGTGATCGTATGGAGGCCGGCCTGTTCATTGCCGACAGCGCTCCGGCCATCGCTAACGGTTTTGTTGACTTGTACAACGCATGTGGCGTGTCGAAAGCCACCGTCGTCCCGGCCGCAGGCTTCGCCATGTACGCCAGCGCCTTTTTCGCCCTGCTTGCAGGATGCGAGCTGCTCAGCTGGCCCAAGTTCTCCAACATCCACCCGTCAAACGAGACCTGGCGACTGGCGATTGCGGCGATGAAGGAAATCCAGACCCTGTCAGCCTATGGCGAGGCCGGACGCAAGGCCGCCGAGGCTATGACCGAAGCAAGCGCTCTGGAAGAGCAGGTGGCTACCGAGAAACTCATGTGGCCTTTGGATTTACAGGAATTCAACCGCTTTCATCATGGCGGCAAGGTCAACAAGCAGGATCGGGCGATCCTCGCCGATTGTCTCGCCGCCGGCCGGAACGAACAGAAAGATATGCCCGCCTTAAGCGAGCTGCTGGCCCGGCTAGAAAGGGACTTGCCACCAGCGTGAGGCGTTGATGAGCGCTAGCGTTCGGTTGGTGTGTTTGCCGGACGCTCAGAATCCTCGGCGCCAATGGCGCTCAACTCCTCCTCCAACGCGGTCAGAAATATTTTCACCCGCATCGGCGCAAAACGTCGGCTGGGCGTCACCGCCCAGACCGACAAATCCTCCATTCCTGCATCTTCCAGGTCGATGACTTCCAGCGAGCCGTCACGTACCTGTCGGATGATGTCCCACGAGGTCAGCATCGCCAGACCTAGCCCCTGAATAGCGGCGGTTCTTACCGCGTCCACACTGCTGGTGTTGATTCGACCGTTGACACGCTTGCGAGTCAGCTCGCCATCGATGATGAATGGCCAACGCGGAACGGCCTGAAGCTGAATGCAGTGGTGGGAGTCGAGATCGCTCAGCCTCACCGGCCGTCCATTACGGCGCAGATAGTCCGACGATGCGCATATCACCCTTGGATTGGAGGTGATGCGTTTCGCAACCAGTTCGGAATCGCCCAACGGGGCAAGGCGCAGTGCGAGATCCAGCCCTCTCCCGACGATGTCGACCACCTGATCCGAAAGATCCAGGTCGACGCTCAGGTCAGGGTGCGTCTCCAGCAGGCGAGAGAGCATAGGCACCACGACCGATTGGCCGAAGACGCTGGGTGCCGTCATGCGCAGGACCCCTTTGGCTTTGGCGGAGGCGGGTCCTAACTCGCTTTTTGCACTGTCTTCTGCGTCGATCAGTGTCATTGCATACGGCAGGAACAGTTCGCCCTCCGAAGTCAGTGAAACCGACCGGGTGGTCCGATGAAACAGGCGCACGCCCAATTCCTCTTCCAGCGCGGCCACGCGTCTCGATACCTGCATCGGTTGTACATCCAGTTGCCGCGCAGCGGCAGACAGGCTACCGGCAGAGGCCACCGCCTGAAACACGCGCAAGTCGAAAGTCAGCATTTTATATCCTTTCTTGTTAAGCCCGCTTCACCTATAGACGGCTTTGTCCGTACATCTTCGCTCTTTAGTATGCGGTAAATAGCGGTTCACATCCTGTGCAGTACAACTTTGCGAGGCAGTCATGAGCGACATCAAGGGCACTATCTTATCGTCACACGATATCAAAGGCGCGCACCTGCGAAACCGGCTGGTGGTGGCACCCATGACGCGGGTGACTGCCACACCGGACGGCCTGGTCACGCAAGCCATGCGTGACTATTACCTGCGGTTCGCCAAGGGCGGGTTCGGCCTGATCATCACTGAAGGTCTTTATACGGATAAGGCGTTTTCCCAAGGCTATCCCAATCAACCGGGTCTGGCGGACGACGAACAGGCAGCGGCATGGTCGACCCTGATTCAGGATCTGCACGCACGTGGCGCTCTTGCGTTTGCGCAGGTCATGCACGCCGGCGCGCTCAGTCAGGGCAATCGCTTTCGCTCGCACAGCGTCGCGCCCTCTGCAGCCCAGCCCGTGGGAGAGCAGATGACGGTTTACCATGGCAAAGGCGCTTACAGAACACCGGTCGAAATGACCGAGGCTGAGATCGCTGAGGCCATTCAAGGCTTTGCGGATGCCGCGGGGCGTGCCGTGGAAACAGCCGGGTTCGACGGGATCGAAATCCATGGTGCCAACGGGTATTTGCTGGACCAGTTCCTGACAGCCCACACCAACCTGCGGACTGATCACTGGGGCGGGGACATCGGGCAGCGTATGAACGTTCTTGTCGCGGTGGTCGCGGCAGTGAAGGAGCGAGTCGGTGCGAAAGTCCCGGTCGGTATCCGTATTTCCCAGGGCAAAGTGAACGACTTTCAGAACAAATGGCCTGGCGGTGAAAGCGATGCTCAGGCCGTGTTCAGCGCGCTCGCTGACGCCAAGGTCGATTTCATCCATGTCACGGAATATGAGGCGTGGAAACCTGCATTCGAGGGTACTCAAGACAGTCTTGTGAGCCTCGCCAGCCGGTACGCGCCAGGGATCACGATCATTGCGAACGGCAGCTTGCACGATCCGGATCGCGCTGCCGAAGTTCTGCGCTCCGGCGCTGACCTGGTAGCGCTCGGGCGCGGCGCTTTGAGCAACCCTGATTACCCGTCGCTGATCGAGGCCGATGCGCCGCTTCGGGAATTCGATGGTTCTATCCTGCAACCCATCGCTGACATCAAGGCCAGTGAGTTGCAGGCCGAGTTGCAGGCCTGAACCCGACGAACCTGATGGCTTAGCGAGAGCCCGTCGATGCCTGCCCTCCTGGGCAGGCAATCGCGGGCGACTCGCTTCTCAGTGGCCGCCCTTCATCGTGCGCGCCATCCAGTACAGCCCAAGGCCTGCCAATGCCGTCCCTGCGCCAATATAACCGGTACTGGTCCAGCCCAGGCCTGCAGTGATCGCCATCCCGCCAAACCATGGCCCCAGCGCATTGGCGAGGTTGAAGGCCGCGTGGTTGGAAGCCGCCGCCAGGCTTGGCGCTTCGTGGGCGATGTCCATCAGCCGGATCTGCAGCGGTGCGGCCAGTGCGACCATCGTCCCGACCAGGCCAATCCCCAAGAGAACGCCCCAGAGCGTGCCTGCAGCAAAAGGAAAAAACAGCAGTACGGCAATCGACCATATCAACAGCACGCCCACCGCGCGGAAGCCAAGCCGGTCGAACAGTTTGCCGCCTGCGATATTGCCAATGATGCCGCCGACGCCAAAGGCAGCCAGCCCGAAAGGAATCCATTGCGGCGATACGCGGGTGACTTCCAGCATCGTCGGCGCCAGATAACTGAA
>JARDZH010000288.1 GCA_029240955.1 Pseudomonas sp.
CCCTGCCAGTAGATCGCCTTCGCCGGCAACTGGTCGGCATCGGCGCCGGCCGCAATCAACTCGGCCGGCGTGTGCGGTATCGCGTGCCCGTGGAAGCGCAGAACGTCCGCCCCGTAGTCCGTGCCGTCCAACTCAAAGAGCAGCACTTCGCTGCCAGGTTCAAGCACCTGGATGTCACTGATCAGCGGCATGGTTGCCCCTTATGGATGGAATGCCCGCTCGAACGTGGCAGTGAGTTTGAAAACGCCGCCGCCCACCGGAGTGGGCACGGGGTTCTTGCAGGTGAACAGGCCAAGCAGGCCCAAGGGTGTGGTCCAGAGAAACGCTTTTGCCCCGGCGTGCCTATCGAGGAACGCCATGATCTCCAGAACCTTGGCCTGTGGGCCGCTGTAGGTAATCGGGTATGCGTCTTCCTTGTTGTTCGGCCCGTCGCCAACTTCCTGTTTGTAGCCGTCGCCGAACTGCGCGGTGCGCACCCGATACAATATCTCGGGCGCGTCACCGTGCTGGGTCGGCCAGATGAACTTCTCGATGGCCATCAGCCCCTCCCGTTCGTGAGTTTCCAGATTGATCCGCCGGGTTGCAGTGCTCGGGCGATGGCGGTTTCAGCCTCGACTTTCGCCGCCTGCTGAATGCCCTTGCCAAGCTGCGAGGTGTCTTCCGTGCTGGCCGCTCCGCCATTGCCCTGGGTTTGCACCGATACCGCGACGGGGAAGTTGTAAACGTTGCCGCCACCACTTCCTCCGCCGCTTATCGCGCGCACTCCCAACTGGCCGCCGGCGGTGCGGGTCAGCGGCATAATTGCCTCAGGCCCCGCCTCCCCCATGACGCCGGTCTGCCCGCCTGCCATGCCGAACGCAGTCGGCTTGCTCACGACAGAGTTGGTGAACGCTGCACCATTGGCGAACATCTGAACGCCGCCAGACCACGCGCCACCATTTGCTTGGACGCTGCCCGGCGTGAAGCCAGACAGGTCACCGCTGTAGCCCGCCGCAGTGGAACCTGCTGAGGTTGCCGCGCCGCCTCCACCGAAGTAACTCGCACCAGCACCAACCAGACTGCTCAGCAACGCCGAACTGGCCTGACGGGTCGCGATCCGCGCCATGTCCGCCAGAATCGACTTGGTGAAGTCAGCAAACGACAGCTTCCCGGTCATGGCGAAGTTGACGACTGCGTCTTCCATCGAGCTGAAGGCATTGCTGAACAGGTCGCGGGTTTGGCCTGCGACGTTGCGCGCGCTCTCGAGATAGTTGCTGAACGCCGAGGTTGCCCCGTTGCGCCAATCGCTTTGCGCGGCCGACATCTGCTCGTAGTTGCTGAGCACTGTTTCGCTCAGGTCCGTTTCGCTTCTGTTGATCGCGTCGAGCTTGGCCTGGTACTCCTCGGCGCTCATGTTGCGTGCCTTGTCGGCCCGGTCGCGCGCCAGATCCAGACGCTGCTGGTTGGCTCGATCGGCAATGCCGTTCAGTTCGCCATTGATGGCGTTCTCCCGGTCGCCACGGCCAACGCCATCCGCTGCACGGCCGCCAGCGCGCCGCAGAGCGACGTTCTGCTGGTCGAGGGCATCGGTGTAGACCTTGATCGCCTGCGCCTGCTTGGCGAGCCGGCCCTGCTCGTTCGTCGCGATGACTTCGAGCTCACTGTCGGCTTCCTTCTGAGCCTTGACCATATTGGCCCTGGCATCAGCGATCTTTTGGTCGAGCTGGATGCGCTGCGCTGCCGAGGTGCCGGCCTTGCCTTTCGCCGCCTCCAACGAACTGATTTCAGACTCATACGCGGCGGTTACCTCGTCGCGCTCGTTGCCGATCAGTGCCTGGCGCTTGAGCAGGTAATCTTCCTGCGTGACCAGTCCGGCCTTCTGCGCAGCTTCCAGCTCCTTCTGTGCGTTTTTGTATTCGCCGAGGATCAGCGACAGCTGGTTTTTCGAGTCGTTGAACTGGGTCAGGTTTACCGCTGAGGTCGCGGCTTTCGGATCCTTGTTCTTGTCGCGGATGTTCTGAATCGTCTTCGAGACAACCGCTTCCTGCACCAGCGGATCGTTCGGGTTCGCCTTACGCAGCGCCTCGACGTCCCGTTTGTACTCCTTGATCAGCTTGTTGCGCTTCTCCTCGTTGGTGAGGTTCGAATCGCTGATTGCCTTGAGTCGCAGGCTTGCGTCGATCCCGTCACGCTCGGTTTTCGCCCGGTCAGCGTCAGCCTTGGCGCCGGCGGTGATTTCCTCTTTGCGCTTTTGCAGCAGCACGATCTGCTGCTCAAGGAACTTGGTGGACTGGCTATTGGCGCCCAGTTCGTCGCCGAAAAACGAAGAGAGAAAGCCCCCAGACTTACGCCCATCGAGGATTTTCTGGTAGTTGGCGATCTGCGAATCGATGGACTGGGTTCGACCCACATCTAGAGTAGCGTCCAGCGCGCCGGCCGCTGCGGCTTTGATCTTCTGCCATGCGCCTTCAATCAGGCCGAGATTCGCCGTCACCTCTCCGGTTCGGTTTTTGATCGTATCGGCATAGGTGTCGGTGAGCAGCTTCGCCGCCCCGATGGTGTCGCCCTGCTCCTTCAGCGCCACGATCTGCGAGTAGACCGAGGCAGTGAGGAAGTTGTACTGGTCGTTGAGTTCCTTGGCTGCGGCTACCGGGTCCTTGGCGATCTTCGCGAACTCGGCAATCGTCTCGTCGATGGCTTTGCCGGTGGCCTTTTCCATCTGCAGAGCAGCTTCGGTGATCTCTTCGAAGCTGCCGCTGGCGATCTTTCCATTGCCTGCCAGCTTGGCCAGCACCTCGGCAGCAGCACCAGTGGTGCCGACCGTTGCGCTCACCTGCTGCGCCATCGATGCCAACTGAGTAGCGCTTGTTCCAGCGGAGTTACCGGTGAAGATGATTGCCTTGTTGTACTCGTCGGCCTCTTGGCTGCCCTTGTAATAGGCCAGCGTCAGCGCGCCGACAGCCGCCGCGGCGACAGTTAAAGGATTGACGAGACCGAGAATGTAGCCGCCGAGAGCTCGAGCGGCAGGGCCAATCCCGCCGAACATGTCTTTCAGTTGCCCACCTTGCTGCAAGGCCACCATGGTGATGGGCTGGCCAGCGGCAATCGAGGTGAAAATATCAGTGAACTGAGCCGGAACACCGCGCAGCGCCGCGGCATTCTGCTTTGCCGTGTTGCCTGTGCGAGAAAGTGAGTCGTCGAAGCGCGTCAGCTCGGTGCGAGCCTGGTTGATCTTGGCTTGATACTCGCTGAAGGTCGCGGCATCCAGGCCAACACCTTTGTGCTTGGTCAGCCTGCTCTCAAGTTCGTCCAGCCGGCCGAGAGCCTTTACGGTCGGATCGATCTCGCCGAGCAGGTCACTCAGTTCATCCCTCTGCTTCTTGAACGATGCGGATGCTTTATCAGCGCCCTTTGATACGCCTTCGGCCGCCTTCTCCGCCCGTGCACCTGCCGCCGTGAGCTTGTCGAGGTCGGAGCTCGCCTGCGCAGCATCGGTCGAATCGACCTTGATGCCGAGTTCAGCAATAGAAGTCATGCGTGCTCCGTTATTTCGATTCGCTCATCACGAGCATGGCTTCTGCTTCCATGACGCGAATGTCGTGGAAGACTTCAGGGATTTCGCGCCGCTTCATGCCCAGCATCGAGGCCACCGGCGGCAAGGCGGCATAGTCCAGCCCGGTAGCCCCGGCCATACCGACGCGCCACTGCGTCGACATCGCCTCGAACAGCAGGAAGGCCGGCCAGTTGTCTGGCCAGACCTCGTACTCGACGGCGGGAATGTCCGCCAAGGTCAAACCGAAAGCCGCCAGCGCAGCTTCTGATGGACCTGGCTCATAGATGGCACGGGCGGCGCCGGTCAGTTTCCCAAGCGGGCCGGCTGGTAGGCGGTTTGGTACGCTTCCAGCACGGCCTGAGGCGCACCAATGCAGGTGGTAACCAGCGCAGTCAGAGATTCATCCGACAGCTTCTCGTCGAAAGCCCAGCTCGCAACGATGTCCTTGAGCTGACCAACTTGCAGTGCGATTTCGGCGCCGGTCGCTTCTTGCCAGCTCATGTCGTCTTCCTGCACCTTCTTGGCATGCTCGTCGCGTGCCGCGTTCCATTTATCGAAGTGCGCGGCCAGGGCCAGACGGTCCATGTACTTGAACTCGAACTCAACACTGACCGGATCGGCGCCGACACGCGGAATTGCGACCTTCGCCTTGAAGGTTGGGTTCTGAGAGATCTTGATCTTGGCCATAGGTTACACCGCCGCTGCGTAACGAGTTGGGCGACCGGCAAGCGACATCGTGATGATTCGAGTCATCAAGTTGTTCCGGCCCAGCGTTGGGGTAGACGTGATCGAGACGTAGCAGTTGTAGACGATGATGCTGCCGCCAGGCAGATTCAGGCGAAGCACGCGGGTCTGCTTGTCTTCGTCAGCTGCTTCGACAATGGCGACATAAGGCAGGCTTGGATCGTCGGCGACCG
>JARDZH010000289.1 GCA_029240955.1 Pseudomonas sp.
TCGGTACAGTAAACACGTAAAGAGGAAAGACACAATGAAAGCGCCCCGCGTGACGCTCGATCAATGGCGCACCTTGCAGGCTGTGGTCGATCATGGCGGTTTTGCCCAGGCCGCCGAAGCCCTGCATCGTTCGCAGTCGTCGGTCAGCTACACCGTAGCCCGCATGCAGGACCAGTTGGGCGTGCCCCTGTTGCGCATCGACGGCCGCAAAGCGGTATTGACCGAAGCCGGCGGCGTGTTGCTGCGCCGCTCGCGGCAACTGGTCAAGCAGGCCAGCCAGCTCGAAGACCTGGCGCACCACATGGAACAAGGCTGGGAAGCCGAAGTGCGTCTGGTCGTGGACGCCGCCTACCCTACCGCGCGACTGGTGCGTGCACTGACCGCGTTCATGCCGCAGAGCCGGGGTTGCCGGGTCCGGTTGCGTGAAGAGGTACTGTCGGGCGTCGAGGAAGTGCTGCTCGAAGGCGTTGCAGACCTGGCGATCAGCGGCTTCAGCATTCCGGGTTACCTGGGCACGGAAATGAGCACCGTCGAATTCGTCGCCGTCGCCCACCCCGAACACGCCTTGCATCAGGCCAATCGCGAGCTGAACTTCCAGGACCTCGAAAGCCAGTTGCAGGTGGTGATTCGTGACTCCGGCCGGCAACAGCCACGCGACGTCGGCTGGCTCGGCGCAGAACAGCGCTGGACCGTCGGCAGTCTCGGCACTGCGACCACGTTCGTCAGCAACGGCCTGGGTTTCGCCTGGCTGCCGCGCCACATGATCGAGCGCGAGCTGCGCGAAGGCGTGCTCAAGGCGCTGCCGCTGGACAAGGGTGGCAGTCGCAGCCCGACCTTCTATCTTTATTCGAGCAAGGACAAACCCCTCGGCCCGGCCACGCAGATTCTGGTCGAGCTGATACGCACCTTCGATACAGCGCCCCTGACAGCGGCTTTCGCGGCGCCTCAACAAGCCTGACAGGAGTGGGCCAATGGCATTCTTCGAGCATGACGACTGTTCACTGCACTATGAAGAATATGGTCAAGGCGAGCCGGTGTTGCTGTTGCACGGGCTCGGTTCCAGTTGTCTGGACTGGGAATATCAGATTCCGGCGCTCTCGGCGCGTTACCGGGTCATTGCCATGGACATGCGCGGCCACGGCCGTTCCGACAAGCCGAACGAGCGCTACACCATTGCCGGCTTCAGCGCCGATGTCGAAGCGCTGATCGAGCATCTGCGGCTGGGGCCGGTGCACGTCATCGGCCTGTCGATGGGCGGCATGATCGGCTTTCAACTGGCAGTCGACCAACCCCGGCTGCTCAAAAGCCTCTGCATCGTCAACAGCGCGCCGCAGGTCAAGGTCCGAGGCTTCAGCGACCTGTGGCAACTGACGCGACGCTGGACACTGGCACGGTTCGTCAGCATGCGGGGGATGGGCATCGCGATGGGCAAGATGCTGTTTCCCAAACCCGAGCAGGCCGAACTGCGGCGCAGACTCAGCGAACGCTGGGCACGCAACGACAAACGCGCGTACCTGGCAAGCATGGACGCGATCATCGGCTGGGGCGTGCTGCACAAGATCCGTCGCATCACCTGCCCGACGCTGATCGTTGCCGCCGACCACGACTACACGCCGGTGGCCCTCAAACAGGCCTACGTGAAGCTTTTGCGCAACGCGCGACTGGTGGTCGTGAAGGATTCACGCCATGCGACGCCGCTGGATCAGCCGGAGGAATTCAATCGAATTGCGCTGGAATTCATCGAGACAGTGACGGTCTAGAAACCTGCGTACAGTCTGTTTCCATGCAGCTGGGGCCCGTTCGATCGCGCTGGGCAAAAAAAGCCAAACGTGGTTACCTTGCCGGTCACAGTCGATCTACCACTGAAGGACCTGATGCATGTTGAAAAAAATCGCCCTCGCCGCCTGCTCCGTGATGTTCGCTGCCAACCTGACGGCCGCGCCGGACAAAGCCACCCATGTGCTGATCAACACCAGCTTCGGTGAAATCGAACTCGAACTGGCTGACGACAAGGCACCGGTCAGCACCCAGAACTTTCTGGGCTACGTCGACAGCGGTTTCTACAACAACACCATCTTCCACCGCGTGATCCCGGGTTTCATGGTTCAAGGCGGCGGCTTTACTCAATACCTGGTGCAGAAGCCGACCAAGGACCCGATCAAGAACGAAGCGCAGAACGGTCTGCACAACGTTCGCGGCACGATCGCCATGGCGCGTACGTCCGCCGTCAACTCGGCCACCAGCCAGTTCTTCATCAACACCAACGACAACGCCATGCTCGACAACGGCGTGCGTGACTACGGTTACGCGGTGTTCGGCAAGGTGGTCAAGGGAATGGATGTCGTCGACCAGATCGTCAACGCCCAGACCAGCAACCAGAAAGGCATGCAGAACGTGCCAGTCGACCCGATCCTGATCAAGTCCGCCAAGCGCGTCGACTGATCACGTCAACAGGCCGCCTGAAGCCTTGCAGGCTTCGGGCGCTCTGACCGGGAGAGTTTCACACCTCAAGGAGAGCCCGCTGCCGGGCGTCACAGCCAATGCTTTATCGTCGTTTTGAACAGCTGATTGATATTTTCCGAGACGCTCCTACCGCCTCCCCTCCCAGTACCGTTTTTGCGTTTTACCTCTACTACTTGCGGCAAGTCTGGCCGAGTTTCCTGGCGTTGCTGGTCGTCGGCTTGATCGGAGCGCTGATCGAAGTCGCGCTGTTCAGTTACCTGAGCCGGATCATCGACCTGGTGCAAAGCACGCCCGCCAAGGATTTCTTCAGCCTGCATGGCAGTGAACTGATCTGGATGGTCGTCGTCATCCTGATCTTGCGACCGGTCTTCGTCGGCCTGCACGACTTGTTGGTGCACCAGACCATCGCCCCGGGCATGACCAACCTGATTCGCTGGCAGAACCACAGCTACGTGCTGAAACAGAGCATCAACTTCTTCCAGAACGACTTTGCCGGCCGCATCGCCCAGCGCATCATGCAGACCGGCAACTCGCTGCGAGACTCCGCGGTCCAGGCGGTGGACGCCCTGTGGCACGTGTTGATCTATTCGATCAGCGCCATGGTGCTGTTTGCCGAGGCCGACTGGCGCTTGATGATTCCGCTGGGCACCTGGATCCTGGCGTTCATCCTGGCACTGATGTACTTCGTGCCGCGCGTCAAGGAACGCTCGGTTGTGTCCTCCGACGCCCGCTCCAAGTTGATGGGGCGCATCGTCGATGGTTACACCAACATCACTACGCTGAAACTGTTCGCCCACACCAATCACGAACAGCAATACGCGCGTGAAGCCATGCACGATCAGACGGTCAAAAGCCAGCTCGCCGGCCGTGTGGTCACGTCGATGGACACGGTCATCACGACGATGAACGGCGTGCTGATCGTTGCCACCACGGGTCTCGCGTTGTGGCTGTGGACCGAATCGCTGATCTCGGTGGGCGCGATTGCCCTGGCGACCGGTCTGGTGATTCGTATCGTCAACATGTCCGGCTGGATCATGTGGGTGGTCAACGGCATTTTCGAGAACATCGGCACGGTGCAGGACGGGTTGGAAAGCATCGCTCAACCGGTCAGCATCACCGACAAGGCCACTGCGCCGAAGCTGAAGATCGACAAGGGTGGCGTTCGCTACGACGGTGTGGATTTTGGTTACGGCAGTGGCGGCGGGATCATCCACAACCTGAATCTGGAGATCAAACCGGGCGAGAAGATCGGCCTGATCGGGCCATCGGGCGCCGGCAAGTCGACGCTGGTCAATCTGCTGCTGCGTATGTATGACGTGCAAGCCGGGCGCATTCTGATCGACGGGCAGGACATTTCCGAAGTGACTCAGGAAAGCCTCCGTGCTCAGATCGGCATGATCACGCAGGATACGTCGCTGCTGCACCGCTCCATCCGCGACAACTTGCTGTACGGCAACCCGAACGCGACCGACGAGCAGCTGTGGGATGCGGTGCGCAAGGCGCGCGCCGAAGAGTTCATCCCGCTGCTGTCGGACTCCGAAGGCCGCACCGGTTTCGATGCGCATGTGGGCGAGCGTGGCGTGAAGTTGTCCGGTGGTCAGCGCCAGCGCATTGCGATCACCCGCGTGCTGCTCAAGGACGCGCCGATTCTGATCATGGACGAAGCGACGTCAGCGCTGGACTCGGAAGTCGAGGCGGCGATTCAGGAAAGCCTTGAGACGCTGATGCAGGGCAAGACCGTGATCGCCATCGCCCACCGCCTGTCGACCATCGCCAAAATGGATCGCCTGGTCGTACTGGAAAAGGGCCGGATCGCAGAGATGGGCAGCCACGCCGAACTGCTGGCACGTGGCGGGCTGTATGCACGGTTGTGGCAGCATCAGACCGGGGGGTTTGTGGGCGTGGATTGATCTGCGCCGGCCCTGTCGCGAGCTGCGCTCCCTCCCACAATCGACCGTGTTACGCCGTCAATGCGGGAGAC
>JARDZH010000290.1 GCA_029240955.1 Pseudomonas sp.
AAAGGGGCCATCTTCGATGGGTGCGACCGCAAAGCGCGGCAGGCCACCCACCACCTGACCCGGCCATTGCGCCGGGTCTTTTTGTTTAAGGGGCAGGGCAATGACGAACGAGCAACAGGCACTGGCAGAGATGCCGATCTGGTTGGTGATTGCCCTGTCATTGGTTGGCGGTGTGTCCGGCGAGATGTGGCGCGCCGACAAGGACGGGGCGAGAGGCTGGGCATTGTTGCGCCGCCTCGCACTTCGGTCCGGTGCCTGCATCGTGTGCGGCGTGTCAGCGATGATGTTGCTGTTCGGTGCGGGCCTGTCGATCTGGACAGCCGGCGCCCTCGGTTGCCTGACTGCGATGGCCGGCGCCGATGTCGCCATCGGCTTGTACGAGCGCTGGGTGGCCAAGCGGCTGGACCTGAGCGAGGCCGAGCCGAAGGCATGAGCCGGGCAGGCCCGGGAGGGCGCCGATTTTTACGGGTCCTCCCTGAAGGCCGCCCCCTACACGGGTTATCGAACTCGCGGAATCTCTCTAGCTGAAACCTTCGCAGGGATGTCCGTCTTTCCAAGTGCAAGACATCACTCAGCACTGATAACGATCACGTATGTGCTGGTTGTAATACGAACCCTTGGATACAGCCGCTATCAACCCGTTATATACGTCTAGGGGGACGTTGCAGAAGTCGTAAGTGTGGCCTTGTTGAAAACAGATCCTCATCCGTTTCGTGCTTGGATCGTAGCCAACGGCGGTGATTGCATCGGAACGCACGGCAATCATTTCCATGCCATCTCTCCATTTGAAAAAGCGTCTGCAAATACTAGTAGAGAGTCATGGATTTGCAGCCCTCCGCACAAAAGTGCCGGGGACCCTGGGGACTTTCAAAGGACACGGGGTCGGAAACCCGCGGGATTGTGTTAGAGGGAGTCCCGCCAGCTTACTGAAATTTCAATCATTGAAATCTGAAAGGACTCATTGAAAACCGCTGAAAAGGAGGGCTTATGACCGCAGCCACGTGCCTGTCCAAGAGCGACTTCGCCGTGCCATCGGCGGGTCATCGAGTTACATCACCTGGCTCAAGGAGAGCCGTCGACTGGTCCTGTCCCCCAACGGCAAGCAGGTCGACGTGCTGGCCACCGAAGCGTTGATCCGCGACACCACCGAGCCGAACTAGGCTGCCGTCGCTGCTCGCCACAACAGGATCGGCTTCAGGGCGATGTTGCAGCCACGTCGCAGCTCAATACGAGCCGACTAACATGGCTGCGCCGCCGCCCGCTGATCCTGCGCAAGGGGAGACTCCAGTCTTTGTGCAGAAGGCCGCATTGAAAAAGCACATCGCTCAATCATTCACTAATGAGCCTGTCGCTCCGGCCGGCGCGGCAACGCGCCGTCTTATCGAATCCTTGGGAAGTGGAGATGCAATTGACTGCTGCGAGTGAAGAAAGCTGTTCGTCTAAATTGCAAGGCACGCGCGTAGTTTGCATCTGATATGTATCTGAAAATATGGATTTGAGCGTGACGCGCGATTCGAAATTCGGTCTGGTCGCCTGTCGCATTGAACCCCTTATTGCGCAGCCTCAGCCGATTGCAACCCGTTGCGCGACGAACAACAACCGACCAAACACTGGCTATTTGCCGCCAAGCGACCAGGCTTATCTGTTAAATAGCTCCTTGTGCAAGTTTACAAACGCTTGAACAGTCATCGGTGGCTGTCCGGTGACTTCACCAATGATGAAATCCTCGCCCTCGAACACGCCGTGCTGGTAGTCCTTGGCAACTTCCAGCAGATGCTGAATGAGGAAAGGCTGTAGGCCATCGCTTTGCATTTCCTTGCGGTACTGATCCAGTGTTATCGCGACGTACTTGATCTCCCGATCCAATACTTTACCGACTTCGTCAGCCACGGCATGCTGGTTCATTTCGACCGGACCGTGAAGCGGATACGTCTTGCCTTTGTGAGGCTGCGGGTTTTGCAATATGGCAGCGATGAGCCGCGCCTGATCCTCTGCTGCAATCGGGGCATGACGACCTGAGCCAAAGGGGAGGCGAATCTCGCCGTGTTCAACGATATGTTTACGCCAATGCGGGTATATCAACCACTGTGCAAAGTACGTCGGTCGCAAGTGCGTCATGTCCAGCCCCGACCAGTCAAACACTCGTTCTGCGGTGTAGTGATTAAGGGCCGCGTGACTTTTGGCAACGCGACGTGCGGAAATTTGAGACATGTTTACAACTGACTCTACCCCGGCTTCTTTAGCAGCGAGAGCGAAGTAGGCAGTCGCTTCAATCAAGCCAGGTGCGATTGGGTAAACGAAATAAGCTCGCTTGATGCCTTCAAGCGCTGCTCGAACAGCGTTCAAGTCCAGCAGGTCCGCGACCACAACTTCGGCGCCCAATTGGCGCAGTTTGGCCGCTCGATCATCGTTCGTGCGGACGAGCGCACGTACCGCGTGTTTTTTCTGGCGCAGTATTTCAACGGTTCTCCGGCCGGTAAAACCACTGGCGCCGGTAACGAGTATGGTGGGGCTTGTCATCGATCTTCTCTCTCTTTTGGTTTTCGACTGCATAATGGCCATGGTTCGCATGATGGCTGCAATATGGTTATATGATAGCTATCATCTTTGTCAACGAGTTCTTTAGCTCTAGGGAATTCAGAACGTAAGTTTTAGAGGGGGTAGGCAGTGTAGGCGGGGACTGGAGGGACGTCAGCAATCTGACGAGAGGGCTGGCAACCACCGGAATGAGTACACCGCCCGCCTAACGAGGGTCCGAATACAAAGTCGGCGGGTTGATGGATCATTTTCACGATGACGGCTTGGATTCAAATGCCTGCATGCCCAGCTTCACTGCAGGTCGGGCCTCTATCAACGCCAGCCAGCGTGCCATGCGGGGCAACTTCTCCCAATGAATTTGGTCGCGCACCGATCTTGCAAAAGTAAACGCAGAAATATCGGCCATTGAAAAGGCATCGCCCGCTATGTACCCGCCCTCGAGAAATGCCTCTGCCGTCATCAGATGTTCCAACGCTCGTCGGCTTAATGGTGCAGATGCATCTTGCTGCCCTATCTGGCGCAGAAAAAAAGCAGCGTGGCTTGGCGCGATAACATCCGTGACGAAGAAATAAAACCGGTCGTAGACCCGGTACCGTTGAGCACTCGGCCCTCTGGGCGACAGCCGACCAGGGGCGTGTTCGTCAGCATACTGAATAATGCCATTTGACTGATTGATTACAAGGGGAGGTGAGACGCTGTGATTTACAAATGTCGGAGCCTTACCTAACGGGTTAAGCGCCAGATATTCTGGGGCACGCTGATCGCCAGAGAGAAGGTCAAGGCACCTCGGGGTAAATTCTATGCCCGCCTCAGTCAAGGCGATTGCAGCTCGCACACTGTTCCCCGTTGATGCGCCATAAAGCTCCCGTATCTCAGACATAAAATTCTAACCTCGTAAAATTGGTTACGCGAATGCATCCACGAAGGACTACGTATTACGGTTTCAGCAATTTTGCTGACCTCTCAGAATTTCGTCGGCGCCGAGCACAGCCTCAGTGCCTCAATTTGTACTTGACTGGTGTGTATTTACACATATGATGGTCGTCATGAAAAGCCCCCATGGCGCCGACCTTTGTCATTGCCTCGCCGCCAGACGCCATGCGCGTCTGCTGACCCGCCTCTACGATCGGCATCTGTCTGCTGCGGGTCTCACTGCCTCGCAGTTTTCTACTCTTGCGTTGATCAATGAGCACCCCGGGATTCTGATCGCCGAATTGGCTGAGGTAATGGTCATGGAGCGAACTACGTTGGTTCGGGCACTGAAGCCACTGCAGAACGAAGGTTATGTCGCTAGCCATGCCGAAGGGCCGCGTTCTGCCATCAGGCTCACGCTGTCTGCGCAAGGACGAGCGAAGTTGGCGGAGGCCGAGCCCTATTGGAAAGCCGCGCAGCGTGAGCGTGAGGATCAAATCGGCGGGGTCGCAGCAGTTCTGATTCGTAACTCGCTTCTTCAGCAGGCCGGTGGCGAATAAATTTTTTTGCGTGTTTGGTGTGTAACTGCACATATGATTCTTACCCAGAAATGAGGAAGTACTCATGAAAGCTTTTCCAAGAGTTCCGTCCCAGAGCGCTGTCAATCCAGCGGAGCGAATCAGTGCGATCGACTTCGTGAACAGGCTCAATTGGTGGTTCGAGACTTGGGATGTGGAGGCAATGGTCGATGCTTTTCTACCGGACGCCGTCGCGTACCACTTCCATGGCACCATTCGTGGCCACGATGAGATTCGCCAGTTCTTCAAGAAGGACTATCCGTATCTGATTCCTGGCGTCAGCCGACACGCCACCAACCACATTGTCGATGCGGATGAAGACGGCGTCGTGGTGCGCTATCAGAATCTGCTGGTGCGCTACGCGACGCCAGAG
>JARDZH010000291.1 GCA_029240955.1 Pseudomonas sp.
CGCTCGAGATTCTGCTCGCCTGACGCCCCTGCGCCATGCGACAGCCATACGCTGTGGTATCGATCAAACATTCACTGAGAGGTTTGCATCATGATCCGCAATCGACTGGGCGCCCTGAGCCTCGCTGCACTGCTTGCCTGTTCCACCAGCGCATTTGCAGGCTCGACCGGCCCCACCAATCCCGACTCCAACGGCCCCAAAGTGCCGGGAACCGGGATGGACAAGAACACCGATGGCACGACCCCCGGCGCTAAAGGCACCAGCCCTGGCACGAAGGGCATGGACCCGGAACCCGGCAAAGACGCCAGTGGTCGCGACCGCTCGCACGATCCGCTGGGCGACGACGATATGGACGATGACGACGACGATAACAAGGCGCCGTAACCCGCCCCACACTGCGCAGGTTAGCCCGTGGCGGTCACGTCCGGAAGTTGCAATGACCGCCCGGTTTTCTCAATCTCAACGCCTTTTCAGGCTTCTACCACACTGTCGTCAGGCGCTGATCGACTGCACCGCAGGTTGTTCGGTCAGTCGCTCGCTTGGCGGCGCCCATTGCACATAGCACACCTGAACCGGCATGCCGTGCTCGGCGCAGAAATCCAGCCAGCGCAACTGGTTGTCCTGCAAACGGTCGCCCGGGCCTTTGACCTCGATCATCAGATAGCGACCTTGCTCGGGAAAGAACTTGATCAGGTCCGGCATTCCGGTGCGATTGGCTTTGATGTCCTGCAGCAAACGCTTGAACCAATGACGCAAGTGCGCGGCTGGCAGGCAACTCAGTGCCTGTTCGAGAAGCTCTGCAGTCAGACTGCCCCAGAACACGAACGGCGACTGCAAGCCAGATTTGCTAATGAAATGCGTACGGATCGTGTCCTTGTAAGCGTCGCTGTCGAGCTGAGCGAAGCAGGCGTCGAACACTGTCTCGCGTCGCTGGCAGAAGTCCGGGCTGTACAGATCCGCCGGCGCGCCATGGAACGGATGAAAGAATGCCCCCGGAACCGGCGCGAAGATCGCTGGCCAGCACAGCAGGCCGAACAGCGAATTGATCAGTGCGTTTTCGACGTAGTGAACCTCGGCGCCCTCTTCTTCCAGATGCTGACGAATCAGCTGCTCGACGCTGACACCGGGAATCGGTTCGACGATCAGGTCCAGGCGCGACACCTTGCGCGCTGCGGGCCGACGTTCCACTGCAAGGCCCAGCTTGCGCTGCAAACGTGGCAGCACCCGTTGCAGGTGCTGCACTTCTGCGTCGCTGCGCGGCGCATGACGCACCTCTTCCAGTACCGCCATGGCGGTGCTGTATTCCGCGCTCAGTTCCAGCACGCGGATCTGCCGGGAGCGCGAGCCGGGATAATCGCTCTGTCGATACACTTCCAGCGCCAGCGGCCAGTCCTGTATCCGCTCCGCCTGTTGCCCGATACGGAACAGCAGCTTGGCGCGGCGCATGCGCAACCACGGATTGGCGGTCTGAATGTCGAGCGCCTGCCGGGCCAGGTCGGCCAGTTCCAGGCTCGACTCCAGCGCTTCACGGCAGGCGTGCAATTGCAGGCAGACGTCGATATCACCGCGTGCTGCGATACCGCGGGAATCCGGTGAGAATTCGACTTTCTCGTAACGGTAGATCCCCAGATCCGCCAGCACGAATTCCGACCATTCCTGGTAGAGGTTGCCGAAATAAAGCAGGCGCAACCGGTCGCACAGGGGCATGATCTTCAGGCTGAACGCCACTTCGTCCAGTTCAGGATGCCAGTCGGCCAACGTGCGAGGTGTATCATGCAGCGGCTGCAGACGCTCGAACCACTGCTCCTTGCGTTCCGCACTTTTACCGGCGTGGGATCTGAAGCAAACGCGCAATTCGTCCTTGCGCAACAGCTGAAACAGCTCACCGAGGTCCAGCGAGGGCTCGGCGTCCACCCAGCCATGGACCAGCAGCGGCAGCACAGCTTGACGGGTGTCGCCAATCTCCTGGTAACTGAGTTTGCTGGCGCGGAACAGCGTGCCCTTGCGCATCACCATCCGCACCAACAAACCCTGGGCGGGCAATGGCAATGCGCCGAAATGGCTCACGAACGCACGCTCCGACTCATCAAGCAGATCGTCGTAGCGCTGGACGATCCAGCCGAGCACCTGGCGAAAGTTCTCCAGGTAGTAGAAAGGGTTGTCGAGCGGAGAAGTGTTCAAAACGTACGTCATGCCGGCCGGTGGATGAGTTGCAGCACACCGACCAAGCATACTGGGTATCCGTACAGATTTCAGTCATGAACAGGTCGCCAGTCGATATGGCCGATCAATGGCATGTTTCCGCTATCGGCGAGCGCGCCCTAGACTTCAACCCAGCCAGCTTCCAACGGAGGGACAAGACATGCAGACGCCACTGATCTATCTCGCGGGTTTCGACGTGTTCCGGCCCGATGCCGTCGAACACGGTCGCTACCTCAAAGCGCTGTGCACCGCCCATGGACTGGAAGGCATGTACCCGTTCGACAATGAGATTCCACAAGGCGTTTCGAAGAAGCAGGCGGCGCGGCTGATCTACTCGATGAATGTCGACATGCTCCAGCGCTGCACCGCCGTGCTCGCCAACCTCAACATGTTCCGCGGTCTGGAGCCGGATTCGGGCACGGCGTTCGAGGTTGGAATGGCGGTCGCACTCGGCAAGCCGGTCTGGGCCTACTTCGACCCGATCGCCTCACTGCGCGAGCTGGTGCCGCACGACGAACAGGGCGTGGATGAACAGGGCTTTCTGGTCGAAGACTTCGGCCTGCCACGCAATCTGATGCTGGCGTGCAGCTGGGTCGGCTGCAGCTCGACTGTGGAGCTGGGCGCCGAAGCGCTGGCGCTGCACCTGAGGCTGGTGGCAAAAGCGAGGCGCAGCGTCTGACGGCTTAGCCCAGATTCGCAGAGCCGATATCGTTGGTCAGCGACGGATCGAGCTTGTCGGCGTCGACGAAATCGTCCAGCCCCAGAATGTCCAGATCGAGATAACCTTCCGGGTCGCGGTCCTCATCGGAGTCCGAGTCGTTCAGCGGGGACTGGTCGCCGCCAAACTGATAGCCGTGGTTATGCAAACCGAATGGCGCTACGCCTTGTGCTGCGGTAAACGATGCCTGCATCTGATCTTTCTCCGGTACTCGATAGGGGGTTTTGGCACGGTGCGCCCGACTTTTGCCAAGGCTAACGCAGCTGAGCGCAAATGTAAGGAGCTTCAGCCGACCGGCGGCGTCCAGCCCAGAAACTCTCCGCCGTTGTCCCGCAACATCTGCAGCATGCCATGCGCCGCCGGTGACAGGTAACTGCCGTTGCGTGTCGAAACGCCGATCGTGCGTTTCATAGTGGTCTGTTCCAGCGGCACCTCGCGCAGATGGCGCATGATCGTTCCGAACTCCAGCGTTTCCCGCGCCAGAAAGCTCAGCAGGTTGCCTTGCACAATCAGGCCGGGCAGCAGCGATATCGAATTGGCCTCGATCTGCACGGTCGGCGCCGGCAGCCCATGGGCGGCAAAGGTCGAGTCCAGCCATTTGCGTGACGAAACGCTGACGGGCGGCAGCACCCAGCGCCAGTTGCACAATTCACTCATCTGAACCGGTGCGTCGAAAATCGGGTGATGCTTGCTGGCGACGACCACCGCTTCATCCTGAAAGATCGGAAAGCTGGTGACATGCTCGTCATCGGGGATCAGGCCGGAAATGATCAGGTCCAGTTGTCCGGAACCCAGTGACTCACGCAACAGATCGTCCTGACCGATCACCAGTTTGAAGGTCACGTCGGGCGAGCGTTGCAGCAGTGCAGAGGTGAGTTTGGGAAGCAGGTATTCGGCCATGCTCGCGGCGCAACCCAAGCGGACAGTGCCGACCATACCGCTGGCAAAATCGCGCACCTCGCGCTGGGTCTGGGCAATGCTCTGCTGCAGCTCCTTGCCCCGCGCCTGGAGCAGCTCGCCGACAGGCGTGAGCTTGATCCGCCTGCCATCGCGCTGGAACAGCCGCGTGCCGAAGGACTCTTCAAGACGCTGAATGCTTTTGGTCAACGCGGGCTGACTGCGATTGAGCTTTTCCGCTGCCCGCCCCAAGTGGCCGAGCTCAGCGATGGTTTCAAAATAGGTAAGATCGCGCAGGTCCATTTCATCAACCAAAGTTATCAATTCATGATTATTAGAAAATAGACTTGATCGGTTGCAGTGTCGATAATTCTCCGCATCTTTACTCAAGCACGTCCCCAAAGCGGAGAATCTCCTTGTCACGCGCGTCACGGCTGTCGCTCCCTGCCCTACCCCCGCTGGCTCAATGGCTGGCGCTGATTCTGCTGGCCGGCTCTGCCGGTTATCTTCTGAAAATACTCAACATGCCCGCCGCCCTGTTTCTCGGCCCGATGCTGGTGTCGATCGGTTTCGGCGTAGCCGG
>JARDZH010000292.1 GCA_029240955.1 Pseudomonas sp.
CCGGCCTGGCTTTGATGGCGCCGGGGCGTCCTGCCCAGGTGCATCTGCGGCCGCGCGACATGTACATGCTCACGGTTTCGAGCTGGATCATCGTGTGCATCTTCGCTGCGATGCCGTTCCTGCTCACACAGCACATCAGTTATACCGACTCGTTCTTCGAAAGCATGTCCGGGATCACCGCGACAGGGTCGACGGTGCTGAGCCATCTGGACAGCATGTCACCGGGGATTCTGATCTGGCGTTCAATGCTGCACTGGCTGGGCGGGATCGGCTTCATCGGCATGGCCGTGGCGATTCTGCCGCTGCTGCGGATCGGTGGCATGCGCCTGTTTCAGACCGAATCCTCGGACCGCTCGGAAAAGGTCATGCCGCGCTCGCACATGGTGGCCAAGTTCATCGTGCTGGCCTATGTCGGTTTCACGGCGCTCGGCAGTCTGGGTTTCTGGCTGGCGGGCATGAGCGCGTTCGACGCCATCAACCACGCGATGTCGGCAATTTCCACCGGCGGTTTTTCCACCTCGGATCTCTCGCTGGCCAAATGGAAGCAGCCAGCCGTGCATTGGGTTGCCATCGTGGTGATGATCCTCGGCAGTCTGCCGTTCACGCTGTACGTCGCGACCATGCGCGGCCATCGGCTGGCGCTGTTCAAGGACGAGCAGGTGCAAGGCCTGATCGGTTTGTTGCTGGTGACCTGGCTGGTGATGACGATCTGGTACGCCAACACCACCGATCTGCCGTGGAGCGAGGCGTTGCTGCATGTGGCGCTGAACGTCACGTCCGTGGTGACTACAACCGGGTTTGCGCTGGGGGATTACAGCCTGTGGGGCAATTTCTCACTGATGCTGTTCTTCTATCTCGGTTTCATCGGTGGCTGCTCCGGCTCGACGGCCGGTGGCGTGAAGATCTTCCGTTTTCAGGTGGCCTACATTCTGCTCAAGGCCAACCTCAATCAGCTGATTCACCCGCGCGCGGTGATCAAGCAGCGCTACAACGGCCATCGGCTGGACGACGAGATCGTGCGCTCGATTCTGACCTTCTCGTTCTTCTTCACCATCACCATCTGCATCATTGCGCTGATGTTGTCGCTGCTCGGCCTGGACTGGATGACCGCGTTGACCGGCGCCGCCAGCACCGTGTCGGGTGTCGGACCGGGCCTGGGTGAAGTCATCGGGCCGGCGGGCAATTTCTCGACGCTGCCGGATGCCGCCAAGTGGATTCTGTCCGGCGGCATGCTGCTGGGCCGTCTGGAAATCATCACGATTCTGGTGCTGTGCATGCCTGCGTTCTGGCGGCATTGATTGGCTAGACTGCTGGAGAGTCTTCGCGAGGATAGGTCATGGAACAGGTCAAGCGCTTCACCCGCTTTGCAGATTTCTACCCGTTCTACCTGGCTGAGCACGGCAACAGCACCAGCCGCCGCCTGCATTTCATCGGCACGACGCTGGTGATCATTCTGCTGGCGTTCGGTATCGGCAGCGGTCGGTGGTGGCTGCTGTGGCTGGTGCCGCTGGCCGGGTACGGCTTTGCGTGGGCCGGGCATTTTTTCTTCGAGAAGAACCGGCCGGCGACGTTCAAGCACCCGTTTTACAGTCTGTTGGGCGATTTTGTGATGTATCGGGATATCTTGCTGGGGCGGATTCCGTTCTGAGTGGCGTGCCGCTGCGCGGCAGATCGCCAGCAAGCTGGCTCCTACACGGATCGCGCCACGTCGTAGGAGTGGCTTTAGCCGCGAACAGGCCGGTCCCGTCTGTGCATCTTTATCGCCTGCACTCAGGTCTTCACGGCTGAAGCCGTTCCCACAACAGAGTCCACGGTTTCGGCCGGTTTGAGATGGGCGTCGGCCAGGCGGTAGAGTTCGATGGTGCCGTCCAGGTGTTCGATCAAGGCGGTGCAGGATTCGACCCAGTCTCCGCAATTGAGGTACTCGACGCCGCCTACCTGACGAATCTCGGCGTGGTGGATGTGGCCGCAGACCACGCCGTCCAGCCCGCGGTTGACGCATTCGTGAGCGATGGCCTGTTCGAAGTCGCTGATAAAGCTGACGGCTGTCTTGACCTTGTGCTTCAGGTAAGCCGACAGCGACCAGTAACCGTAGCCGTATCTCGCCCGCCAGTGGTTGAGCCAGCGGTTGAGGGTCAGGGTAAATTCGTAGGCCGAGTCGCCCAGGAAGGCCAGCCATCGGTGATAGCGCGTGATGACATCGAACTGATCACCATGGATCACCAGCAAGCGGCGGCCGTCGGCAGTCACGTGTTCCGCTTCGTCCACCAGCTGGATATTGCCCAGAATCAACCTGGAATAGCGGCGCAGAAATTCGTCGTGGTTGCCGGTGATGTAGATCACCTCGGTGCCGCGCTTGCTCATGGTCAGCAATCGGCGAATCACGTTGGTGTGCGCTTGAGGCCAGTACATGCCACCGCGCATCTTCCAGCCGTCGATGATGTCACCCACCAGATAGATCTTGTCGGCCTGATACCCTTTGAGAAAGCGCGACAAGTGTTCAGCCTGACAATCTTTCGTGCCTAAATGCACGTCGGAAATCCACAATGTCCGCACGCGTTGCTTACGGCTGGGTTTGGCAAGCTGAGCGCTCGTCATGGCACGACCTCCGGCAGGGTTTTGAAGAGAGTGCGGCATGCCGGTTAATTCAATGTGACACGTTCATGGCGCGGTGATGACAGGTGCAGATGCGCTCAAGGATGAAGATGACTCCACGTTTTGCATTGGGCGCGCTGCATGCCGGCGCGTTGTTGTTCGGACTGTCCGGCGTGTTCGGCAAGCTGGCCGCCGCTTCGCCGTCGGTGATCGTGTTCGGGCGTGCGGCCTTTGCGGTGCTCGCCCTGACGGTCTTTATTCGCTTTGCCAGACAGGCGCGCTGGATGCCGTTGCGCCGCCAGCATGCGATTCGGCTGGCAGTCAGCGGCGCGCTACTTGCCGCGCATTGGGTGGCATTTTTTATCGCGGTGAAGATCGCCGGCGTGGCGGTCGCGACCCTGGGTTTTGCCAGCTTCCCGGCATTCACGGTGATTCTGGAAGGGCTGTGGTTTCGCGAGCGGATTCGCGCGAGCGAAATCCTGTTGGTGGCGGCGGTCAGCGTCGGGCTGGTGCTGGTTACCCCGGATTTCGACCTGGCCAGCGAAGCCACCAGCGGCTTGCTCTGGGCGGTGGTGTCCGGGCTGACGTTCTCACTGCTGTCGCTGGTCAACCGCAGCAATGCGTCGGCGGTGCCACCGGTTCAGGCCGCGCTGTGTCAGAACCTGGTGGTCGCGATCTGCCTGTTGCCGTGGGCCGCTGCGCAATTGAGAGACGTCGCCCCTCTGGACTGGCTGTGGATCGCGCTGCTCGGCGTGCTCTGCACCGGCGTGGCACACAGCCTGTTCGTTGCCAGTCTTGCAGTGATAAAAGCGCGCACGGCTGCGGTGGTGTTTGCCATGGAGCCGGTGTACGGCATCGCGTTCGCGTGGCTGTTGTTCGCGGAAATGCCGACCCTGCGCATGATGCTGGGCGGCGCGCTGATCGTCATGGCGATCATCGTCTCAGGCCTCAAGGGCGCCAGAACCGGACCCTCACGCCCGGCGTCCTAGTGCGTCATGGGTTTATCGTTGTGGCCCAGATCGCGCAGCGGGTCGATGCGGTCGCGCACTCGCTGCTTGAGCACCTTGGCTTCCGGAAAGCCGCCGTCCGCCTTGCGCTCCCAGATCTGCACGCCGTCGCAGGTAATGCGGAATACCCCGCCGGTCCCCGGTTCCAGCGAGACCTTGCCCAGATCGGTCGAAAAGGTGTTCAACAATTCCTGCGCCAGCCACGCGGCGCGCAGCAGCCATTGGCACTGAGTGCAGTAAGTGATGACGACTTCGGCTTTCGCGTCGGACATGAGCGCCTCCTTATGAACGGCAAAGACGCCATGATACGCCCCGCCCCGACATTGAACGAGCCGAACGCTCTCGCCCGGTGATCCGGCAGCACATTCCTACAATCCAGACCGACGCACGGCGCTCATAGTCGGGTTTTGGATGCAGACCAGCTCTATGCGTATTTCCCGGTTATTGCCGTTATTGCCTGTCCCCCTGTTCATTTCTCTGGCTCAAAACGCGCAAGCCGACACCAGCGTCTGGGACGACTCGACCGCCACCGCCCTGATGCGCAATTACTTTCTGCACAATGACTATCGCCACGATGACGTGCGCGACAAGAACTATCAGCAGGAATGGGCGCAGGGTTTCATTGGCCGTTTCAGTTCCGGTTTTACACCCGGGACGATTGGCGTAGGCGTGGATGCCCATGGCTTTCTCGGGGTGCGACTGGACAGCGGTCGGGGTACGTCGGGCACCGGATTGTTGCCACTCGACAGCGGCGGCCGTGCCGAGCGCGAGTATTCCAGCGCGGGCATGGCG
>JARDZH010000293.1 GCA_029240955.1 Pseudomonas sp.
GACAACCGTGGCAACACTGCCCTGATGGGCGCGATATTCAAAGGCGAGCTGGCCATTGCGAGACGTCTGGTCTACGCCGATTGCGCGCCGGACATGACGAACAACGCAGGCCAGACCGCATCGATGTACGCGGCGCTGTTCAAGCGCACTGAAATCCTCAACGCCCTGACCGCAAAAGGCGCCGACCTGAGCCTGCGCGACAGCATGGGCAATGATGTGGAAGGCCTGAGCAAGGGCGAGTTCAAGGCACCGCAGGCGCGCTGATACGTACGGCCGCGTCCTGAGGCCGCTCGGGAGTAAATCCACATCCGTGCGCCGGACGACCTAGACTCAATGCACGACTCGCCCGCCTGGTCCCGGCACGGCCGGACGCGGGAGCCGTTGTCATCCAACCGACCGCTGCCGGGCATTCGCTTGCCAAGCCCGCGCCCGGAGGTGGTTCTTCTGAGGAGAACAGACAATGGACGAGGCAAAACTCAACGACTTCATGGGCAGGCTGGTGACCGACATGGGCGGCGCTGCGATGCTCGCCAACCTGATTCTCGGCGATGAACTGGGGCTCTATCGGGCCATGGCCGACAGTCAGCCGATCACCCCCGAAACCCTGGCCGACAGGACCGGCTGCAACCCGCGTCTGCTGCGTGAGTGGCTCAGCGCTCAGGCCGCTTCCGGCTATATGGAGCATGTGGACGGCACCTTTCGCCTGCCCGAAGAACAGGCGCTCGCGCTGGCAATCGAGGACTCGCCGGTCTATATCGCAGGCGGCGCAGCGGTGGTGTCGTCGCTGTTTCACGACAAGGACAAGCTGGTCGCCGCGATGCGCGGTGACGGCGCCCTGGCCTGGGGCGATCATCATCCGTGCATGTTCAGCGGCACAGAGCGGTTCTTCCGCCCCGGCTACCGGGCGCACCTGGTGGCTGAATGGTTGCCGGCGCTTGAGGGCGTGGTGAGCAAACTCGAAGCAGGCGCCAAGGTGGCCGACATCGGCTGCGGTCACGGCGCGTCGACGATCCTCATGGCCCAGGCGTTTCCGGCGTCGCAATTCGTCGGCTTCGACTACCACGCGCCTTCGATAGACACCGCCAGCCAGCGCGCGCAAGCGGCGGGTGTAGAAAGCAACGTGCGCTTCGCTCAGGGCAGCGCCAAGAATTACCCCGATCATGATTACGATCTGGTGTGCTACTTCGATTGCCTGCATGACATGGGCGACCCGGTCGGTGCCGCGCGCCACGCGCTGCAGTCGCTCAAGCCGGACGGCACGGTCCTGCTGGTCGAGCCCTACGCCAACGACCGGCTGGACGATAACGTCACGCCGGTCGGCCGTTTGTTCTATGCAGCGTCGACCTTCATCTGCACACCCAACTCGCTGTCGCAGGAAGTCGGCCTGGGCCTGGGCGCCCAAGCGGGAGAGGCACGCCTGCGCGACGTATTCCACGAAGCCGGCTTCACCCGCTTCCGCCGCGCGACCGAGACACCGTTCAACCTGATACTGGAGGCCAGAAGATAGACGACGCACTTCACCCACGATGCGGTCAACGTGGGAGGGAGCGAAGCTCGCGACGGCAGCAACGCGGTCCGTCAGATAATCCGCGTCGTCAGCATCGCCAGCAAGCTGGCTCCTACAGGTACTGCGCCGACCTGTAGGAGCGCGCCTTGCCCGCGACGCAGACGACGCGCTGGTTCAGGCGACACACGCCCCATTCATGGCGCACACTGACCACCCTCTCACCCACGGCAAGGACCCGTACTCATGGCAACCGAAATCCTCAAACTGGCCGCTTTCAGCGACGGCGCTCACGGCGGCAACCCGGCGGGTGTCTGGATCGGCGACACGCTGCCCGAAGAAACCAGCATGCAGCGCATCGCCGCTGAGGTCGGGTTCTCCGAGACCGTATTCGCCGCCCCTGTCGAGGGCGGGTGGCGGGTTCGCTATTTTTCACCACTGGCCGAAGTGCCGTTCTGCGGTCACGCCACCATTGCACTGGGCGCGGCACTGGCGCGTCAACAAGGCGATGGCGTGTTCGCTCTTACGCTCAACCACGCGCAGATCACCGTTGAAGGCCACGCTGTCGGCGAGCTGACATCCGCCGCGTTGCAGTCCCCGCCCACGCACAGCGCGCCGATTTCTGAGGCGCTGCTGAACGAATCCCTGCACCTGTTCGGCTACAGCCGAAGCGATCTCGACGAGCGCATTCCGCCCGCCGCCATCAACGGGGGCGCCGGGCATCTGGTGCTGGCACTCAAACACCGCGCGACGCTCAAGGCCATGCACTACGACCAACAGGCCGGCCGCGAACTCATGGTGCGCGAAAACTGGGCGACGATCCTGCTGGTGCATGCTGAGTCTGAACAGTTCTTCCACACCCGCAATCCCTTCGCGTTCGGCGGCGTATATGAAGACCCGGCGACCGGCGCGGCGACAGCGGCGTTCGCCGGTTACCTGCGTGACATCGGCTGGCCGCACGGCGGGATGATCGACATCCTGCAAGGCGAAGACATGGGCTCCCCGTCACGCCTGCGCGCCGAAATCCCGGAGCAGATCGGCAGTTCGATCCGCGTTTCGGGCATGGCACGCACGCTGTAACGCAACACGTTTCAGGTCTTGAGCTTGCTGCCGCTGATCGCCACGCCGAGCAACATGACGGCGACGATCATGAACGCCAGCTCCAGGCTGCTGACATGGGCGATGAAGCCGATGGCGGCAGGCCCGATCAGAATCCCGGCGTATCCCACTGTGGTGATCGCCGGGATGGCGACGCTCTCGGGCATGGTCTTCTGCCGCCCGACTGCGCTGTAGCAGACCGGCACGATGTTCGAGCACCCCGCGCCGACGAGCGCATAGCCCAGCAATGCGGCTTCCCAGGCCGGTATCAAGGTCGCGATGCCCAGACCGACCGCGGCACACAGCCCGCCCAGAATGATCACCCGGTTGGAACCGACACGGTGCACGATGGCATCCCCGAACAGGCGGCCCAGCGTCATGGTCACGGCGAACACGGCGTAACCCAATCCGGCGTAGGACGCTTCGACGCCGCGCAACGAGGTCAGGAACACCGCGCTCCAGTCCAGCATCGCGCCTTCCGCCAGAAACACTGTAAAGCACAGCAGCCCGATGAACAGCACCACGCCGTGAGGAACCGCGAACGCCGGCCCTTCGGACGGGCTGCCGTAAGGCAACAGATGCGGCGCTGCCTTGAACAGCGCCAGCAAGGTCAGCGCCACAACCACCAGCATGGCTGCGAGTGGCGACATGCCAAGGCTCAGCAGACCGCTGACACCGGCGGCGCCGACAATCCCGCCCAGGCTGAACAGGCCATGAAAGCCCGACATCATGGTCTTGCCGCTGGCACGCTCGACGATGACCGCCTGCACGTTGGCCGTGCAGTCCACGCCGCCCATGCCTGCGCCGAATATGAACAGCGTTGCAACCAGCAATGGCAGACTTGACAAGGTTGCCAATAACGGCAGGCACAGGCAGACCAGCACCGTGGACGCCACCAGCAACCGCCGACAGCCATAGCGCGCAGCCAGCGCTCCGGCCATGGGCATCGCCAGAATCGAACCGACGCCCAGACACAGCAGCAACATGCCTAGCGTACCGTCATCCAGACCGACTCGCGCCTTGGCATACGGCACCATTGGCGCCCATGAGGCGATGCTGAAACCTGCGATGAAAAACGCGATGCGCGTGGATTTCTGTTCCTGCAGCGCCTGACTGTCCTGGGCCGCTGTGCTGAAACTGGTCATGCCTGCTCCTTGTGTCCGCCGCACAGAATCGTGTCGGCAAGCGGGACAGCCTAGCAAAGGTCAGCGGCGAACCAAATCGCCAAGGTTCCAGAATGGGGCACACGTCATGTAGGAGCGCGTACCCGCGACCGACGATGACGCCGTAAAAAGGTTCGGCAATTTCCCGCAAGCTCACTAGAATACCCGCGACTCGCCCCAATTCGGTGCAAGCAGCCATTCAACTACTCAAGAGGCCGTTGTGTACAAAGGTGTCATGCTCTCGGTCCTCGCCTCCACGCTGTTCGGGGTGATGTATTTCTACACGTCGCTGATGAAACCGCTCACCGGCGAGGAAATTTTCGGCTGGCGCATGCTGCTGACCGTGCCCTTCGCCACGCTGTTCATGCTGGTCAGCGGCGACTTCAAGTTGGTGCGCAGTCTGATGGGCCGCTTGAAACAACAGCCGGTGCTGATCCTCGGTCTGCTGGTGTCCTCGTTCCTGCTCGGCGTTCAACTGCTGATGTTCATGTGGGCGCCGCTGCACGGGCGCAGCCTTGAGGTGTCGCTGGGTTATTTCCTGCTGCCGCTGACCATGATTCTGACCGGACGCCTCGTTTACGGCGAACACCTGTCCTGGCTGCAAAAGGTGGCGGCCAGCTTTGCGCTG
>JARDZH010000294.1 GCA_029240955.1 Pseudomonas sp.
GGGCGTCTGGTCTCCTGTAACCGCAGCTACGAGGAAAGCTTCGGCGTAAGCTTCGAGCAGATGAACGGCCGGCGGCTGACCGAGGTTGATCTGATTCCCCGCCCGGTCGCGGAACAGATGCATTGCGATTATCTGAAACTGCTTGAGGACGGGCGGCCCATATTCGCCGACCGCACCATGGAGCTCGATGGCAAGCGCGTCGACGCCTGGCAATGGACGGTGCCGTTTCACGCTGCCGACGGGCAGTTGCAGGGACTGCTCGGAGGCTGGGTCGATATCACCGAGCGAAAGCGTCTGGAGATGCAGCTTGAACAGGCCTTGCGCAACGCGGATCAGGCCAACGAAGCGAAAAGCGCATTTCTCGCCGCCATGAGCCATGAAATCCGCACACCCATGGGGGCGATCATCGGGCTGCTGGAGCTTGAATGCGAGCAAGCACTGCGCCGTGGTGAAACGCCCTCGCACGGGCTGCAAGTGGCGCATCAGTCAGCGCAGGAGCTGGTGACGTTGATTGGCGACAGCCTGGATCTGGCCAAGATCGAGGCTGGCGGCATGCAGCTCTCGCTGGCGGTCACGGACTTGCGGGATCTGCTGCAAGGCGTGGTCGATCTGTTCGCGGCGCAGGCGCGTGAAAAGGGGCTGGAACTGCGGCTCGAATTCGATCCGCAAGCCGAACACGATTACTGGCTGGACCCGATGCGGTTGCGCCAGGTGCTGCACAACCTGCTGGGCAACGCGCTGAAATTCACGGAGCAGGGAACAGTGACGCTTGGAGTCACGCTCATCCAGGCATCGGAAGCGTCCGCGCAATTACAGTTTAGTGTTCGCGATACTGGCACCGGCATCGAGCCTCACCGGCAGAACGCCGTGTTTCAGCCGTTCAGCCAGGCCAGCGACAGCATCGCCGCCCGCTACGGCGGCACCGGTCTTGGTCTCAGCATCTCTCGGCAACTGGTAGAGCTGATGCAGGGAGATCTCAGTTTGCGCAGCGAGCCGGGGCAGGGCACTGAAGCCATCATTGTGCTGACCTTGGCCCGCGCGGACCGCACTGTCAGCCGCGACCCGGAACAATGGCGACCACCGGCCAGCGCGCGAAAGCTCCGCCTGCTGGTGGTCGACGACCTGTCCGCCAATCGGCTCGTGCTGACCCGGCAGCTTGAATTTCTGGGCCACGACGTGGTGCCGGCAAGCAGCGGCGAGGCGGCATTGCAGCTGTGGCGCGAGCAGGACTTCGACGCGGTCATCACCGATTGCAACATGCCCGGCGTCACCGGCTATGCGCTGACCGAAGCCATTCGTGGCATCGAAGCACAGGAGGTGCGCGAACGCTGCCCTGTAATCGGCTGCACCGCCAACGCAATGAGCGATGAAAAGGACCGTTGTCAGCGTGCGGGCATGGACGGCCTGCTGATCAAGCCGCTGTCGCTGGAACGGCTGGCGAAGGAACTGGCAGCGGTCGTGCGCGAGCGTTTGTTCGACATCCGCACCTTGCGACGCATGACCCAGGCCGATGACAAACAGATGCAGCGTCTGCTGAGCGAGCTGTGGAAGAACCTGCATGACGAGCGCGTCGTATTGGGCACTGCCGTGGACGCGCGTGACTGGAACGTGCTGGGTGCGGCGCTACATCGGCTGAAGGGCGCAGCAAGTCTGGTGGACGCCATACCGCTGGCTCAGGCCTGTGCTGCGATGGATGCGTGCGTCAAGGATGAGCAGCAGGCTGCACTGATACCGCGGTGGCGAACGCTGGAAAGCGCCATCGAAGAACTGCAAGCCGACATCGAGCCGTATTTGCACCAGGCACCTCCAACACGCTCTGACAAGGACTGACAGCGTTGCGGTTTTTTCTCTGTCACATTGCGCAGGCATGCTCAGGATCGGACCTTGAGGACTAATCGGGGCCTGGACAGAACTTTATGCGCCCGGCCACGGTCAGTGATAAGCACCTTTGCATTCAAACTGTTGAGTGGTGATCTAGATGGAAAATATCAGCTTACTGCTAAGCGAAGCGCTGGCTCCCTATCAGGCCAGTCTTGGTCCGGAAGGTACTCGGGGCGAACGTCTGGTGACCCTGAAAGACGAAACCGGTGCCATTGTGATCGAGCGCAGCTTTACCGCCGATCAACTGCGTGACAAACGCCAACTGACAGATGTAGTCGACGGTCTGCGCCGGGACCTGATGGTCGCCGAAGGTCGTATCGAGCCATGCGTTATCGCAGCCATGCGCAATGCCGCACTGGGCCAGGCCTTCGCCGCCGCCCCCGCTTTTGCTTGAAGATCCGGAACCTTTGCTGGAACCGGGCGCTCCTATGATTACGACATGCTTGATCGTTGCGCTCCGATGATCAGTGGGCTGTCGTACGGACCCATCTGGTCCTGTTGACCCCGGACAGACTCCCCACTGTCCGGGGTTTCTTTTGTCCGGGTGTCAGACGTCTGCCGAAGCCATTCAGTGGCTGGCGAAGTACGCCCTGGCGTCCTGCAAATACGTGGTGCGCTGAGCCGGGTCCAGCCATTGCGCATAGAACCCCATCAGACTGCTTTCGCGCAGAACACGCATCTCTCGGTTGATGATTTCGATGGCCTGACGCCCTTGCGGCGTATTGGAGCAGCCGACGTGAGCATACTGATAAGCCGGATTGCCCTTGATGGGCAGAAACCTGAGCTCGTCCAGATCCAGCCGCTCCTGTGCGGCCTGATAGCGTACCTCTGGCCAGAAACCGATCAGCGCATGCAGCCGGCCCAGCCGTTCCATCTGCAACAGGCTGCCGACCGCTTCGTCTCCGTAATGGGGCGTCAGCACCTCCGGCGGACTGTGGCGCAGGATCTCATCGACCTGTGAGCCGTAGCTGCGCCGAGCCACAACGCCGATTTTCAACGTCCGGGCGTTCAGCAGCTGCGGCAGATCGACCTGACCCTCGTCGACGAAAGCGCTGAAGCGCGGCATATCGGCAGCTCGCACGATCAGCCCGCTGCTGGGCAGCAAGAAAACCGGGATCGAGAACGCGATGCTTTTGGCCCGTTCCGCGGTCCACATCAGCGTCGGGTCACAGCTGGAGGGATGCTCCTTAAGCATTTGCGTGCTCCGCGCACGATTGACTCGCACCAGCACGTGGTCGTATTCCGGCATCCGTTCGATCAGCAACGGCATGAGCCGATCGATCGCGCCCTGACCCTGAAGCGGGCCGGCGAAGATCGTAGAAGGCGGCAAATCACGCATCAGCCAGTGCAGGGTCTCCCGGGCCTGACCTGTCGCCGGTAACAGAGCCAGCAAAACGAGCGGCAACCAGCGGGTCCATCTGGCACGCGGGTATTGCAAGGCACGCAAAGGCATTCGCTGTTCGTTCCTTGAGAGTCATCGGGTCATGGGTTACGGACGCTGGGGTGCGCACTGGCCGGCTTCACGGGCGCAGCCGGGCCGGTGGATTCTACGTTTGGAGCGAGACGCGCGGGTAGAAATATCCTCGTGCATTGGCGCCGGTCAAGTTGTTTGCGGGCTGTTCGACCGGCGAGGTCGTTCGCCGCGCCCGCATCGGGTAGAATTGCCGCCTTTTCCGCATTCCAGAGCCCGTTCATGGCCCAGCCGTCCACGACCTACAAGTTTGAACTCAACCTCACCGATCTCGATCGCGGGGTGTATGAAAGCGTCAAGCAGACCATCGCGCGCCATCCTTCGGAAACCGAAGAGCGCATGACCGTGCGTCTGCTGGCCTATGCCCTCTGGTACAACGAACAGTTATCGTTCGGTCGCGGCCTGTCGGAAGTCGACGAGCCGGCCCTGTGGGAAAAAAGTCTGGATGACCGCGTCCTGCACTGGATCGAAGTCGGGCAGCCGGATGCCGAACGTCTGACCTGGTGCTCGCGTCGCACCGAGCGCACCAGCCTGCTGGCTTACGGCAGCCTGCGCGTCTGGGAAGGCAAGGTCGTTCCTGCGGTCAAGAACCTGAAGAACGTCAACATTGCCGCCGTGCCTCAGGACGTGCTGGAAGTCCTGGCCAAGGACATGCCGCGGGTCATCAAATGGGATGTGATGATCAGCGAAGGCACGGTCTTCGTGACCGATGACCGCGGCCAGCACGAAGTGCAGCTGCAATGGCTCGCCGGCGAGCGCGGCTGATCCGGCTTTACGATTCATCGCACTGACTCAACGCACCGACTTAACGCACCGACACAGAGAACCTGCAAAACCGAATGCGCATCGAATCCCGGCTGCTGCCTGACACCCTGCCTTTTCTCGGCGACCTGCCGCCTTTGCTCACGCGCCTTTACGCCTCCAGAGGCGTGGGCAGCGAGGCCGAGCTCGACAAGAGCCTGGCGCGGCCTGGCCGGCGGCGTGTTCAATATCGGCGCCTCGTTCGGCTCGATGCTGGCCCCGCCGCTGGTGGTGTG
>JARDZH010000295.1 GCA_029240955.1 Pseudomonas sp.
GCCGATCAGTGCCAGCAACGCGATGTAGGTGATGGCCGGGGCGAACGAGTCGCCGGTCGCCAGAAAGCCGATCACGATCGGCGTGGCGATGGCCGACAGGTTGCCGATGAAGTTGAAGGTCCCGCCCGTCAACCCGAGCAGCCGCGCCGGAGCAAGGGTCGAAACCAGCGACCAGGTGATGGACGCCAGGCCGTTGCCGAAGAACGCCAGCGCCAGGAACGCGATCACCAGTGGCGTCGAATCGACGAAGTTGGCGCCGATGATCGAGGTGGAAATCAGCAACCCGGCAATGATCGGCAGTTTCCGGGCAAAGCCGACGGTATGGCCGCGACGGATCAGCCAGTCCGAGAAGAAGCCGGAACACAGCACGCCCACGAACGCGGCGAGAAACGGCAGCGACGCCAGCAATCCGGACTTGATGAAGTCCATGCCGCGGTATTTCACCAGGTAGGTCGGGAACCAGGTCAGGAAGAACCACAGCGTCGAGTTCAGGCAGAACTGCCCCAGATAAATACCCCACAGCTTGCGCTGAGTCAGCACGATGCGCAGGTCCGCCGCCTTGAAGCCGGCCTTCTTCTGTTTGTCGGTTTCGGCCTGAATGTCCACCAGCCCGCCGCCTTCGCGAATCAGGTCGATCTCCTGCTGATTCACGCCCTTGAAATCCCGAGGTTCGCGATACACCGCGTACCAGATCACCGCCCACAGCACGCCAACGCCACCTGTGACGACGAACACCATGTGCCAGCCGTATTTGGCTTGCAGCCAGGCGAGCACTGGCGTCAGAAACGCCAGGCCGACGAACTGGCCGGAGGTGTAGAAGGCGATGGCCGTGGCACGTTCACGCTCCGGAAACCAGGAGGTGACCACGCGGCTGTTGATCGGATAGGCCGGTGCTTCCAGCGCACCCACCGCCATGCGCAGTACGAACAGCGCGATGAAGCTCGCGGCAAAGCCGAGCATGATGGTTGCGATCGACCAAAGCGCCAGTGCGACGGTGTAGAGAATGCGCGGCGGTACGCGGTCAACCAGCCAGCCGCCGGGCAGCTGCATGGCGGCATAGGTCCAGCCGAACGCGGAGAAGATCAGGCCGACGTGTACCGGGTCCAGACCCAGATCGCTGGTCAGGGCCGGCGCGGCAATCGACAGGTTGCTGCGGTCCAGGTAATTGATCACCACCGTAATGAACAGCAGGACCATGATGAAGTAGCGCTTGCGGGTGGGCGTCACCAGTGAGGCGGCGCCTTCCAGAGTACGTGTGTGCATGGGCTGTGCCTCTTATTGGATTTGTTCGAGGGCTGCAGGTCGATCAAGCGCCGGCGGCAGGAATACGCAGCCGGCGCTGATCAGGCGGCAATCACCATTCGGCGAAGCTGCCGTCGGCGTGACGCCAGATCGGGTTGCGCCAGCGATGGCCGATGGCCGCGCGCTCTTTGACGTATTCCTCGTTGATCTCGATGCCAAGGCCCGGACCGTTGGGGATCTTCACCATGCCCTTGTCGTAATCGAAGACTTCCGGGTGCTTCACATAGTCGAGCAAGTCGTTGCTCTCGTTGTAGTGAATGCCCAGGCTCTGCTCCTGAATGAATGCGTTGTAGCAAGCCGCATCCAGTTGCAGACACGCGGCCAACGCAATAGGGCCCAGCGGACAATGCAGGGCCAGCGCCACGTCGTAGGCTTCGGCCATGTTGGCGATCTTGCGGGTTTCGGTAATACCGCCTGCGTGGGACGCATCGGGCTGGATGATGTCGACGTAGCCTTCACTCAGCACGCGCTTGAAATCCCAACGCGAGAACAGACGCTCGCCCAGCGCGATCGGCGTGCTGGTCAACGGCGCCAGCTCTTTCAGTGCTTCATAGTTTTCGCTGAGCACCGGCTCTTCGATGAACATCAGCTTGAACGGGTCCAGCTCTTTCATCAGCACCTTGGCCATGGGCTTGTGCACCCGGCCGTGGAAGTCGACACCAATGCCGACGTTCGGCCCGACCGCATCGCGAACCGCTGCAACACTGGCCAGTGCCAGGTCGACCTTGTCGAAGGTGTCGAGGAACTGCAGCTCGGCAGTGCCGTTCATCTTTACCGCCGTAAAGCCGCGGTCCACGGCCTCACGGGCTTGCCGCGCCGTGTCGGCCGGGCGATCGCCGCCGATCCACGAGTAGACACGAATCTTGTCACGCACCTGCCCGCCCAGCAGATCGCTGACCGACACGCCCAGCGCCTTGCCCTTGATGTCCCACAGGGCCTGGTCGATGCCGGCCAGCGCACTCATGTGTACCGCGCCGCCACGGTAGAAGCCGCCGCGGTACAGCACGGTCCAGATGTCTTCAATGTTGCGCGGGTCTTTGCCGATCAGGTAATCGGACAGTTCTTCCACAGCGGCGGCCACGGTGTGGGCACGGCCCTCGACCACTGGCTCGCCCCAGCCGACGACACCTTCGTCGGTCTCGACTTTGAGGAAGCACCAGCGCGGCGGAACAATGAATGTTGTCAGGCGAGTGATTTTCATGTGAGCGGTTCTCTTATTGATCTTGGATAGAGGGTCGAGAATGAATCAGCGGGCGTTGTCGGTCAGTTCACGCCACGCGCGAACGTAGGCCGCCGCGCGGTCCTGAACGTCGGACACGGTCATGCCCGGCTTGAACAGGCCGGAGCCCAGACCGAAGCCTTTGACACCGGCGTCAATGAAGGCCTGCATGTTGTCCGGGGAGATGCCACCGACCGGCAGCAGCACGGTGCCCGCCGGCAATACCGCGAGCCAGGCCTTGACCACCGCAGGCGACATCTGCTCGGCCGGAAACAGCTTGAGCACGTCGGCACCCTCACTCAGCGCAGCGAAGGCTTCGGTCGGCGTTGCAACGCCAGGCGACAGAAACAGACCGGCCGCCTTGGCCGCACGCAGCACCTTGGGATCGCTGTGCGGCATGACGATGACCTGACCGCCGGCGTCCTTGACCTGAACCACCTGCTCGGGGGTCAGCACGGTGCCGGCACCGATCAGGCAGTCAGTCGGCAGGCGCTGGCGCAGCAGGCCGATGCTGTCCAGCGGCTGCGGCGAATTGAGCGGGACCTCGATGACGCGAAAACCGGCCTGGTACAGCGCGTCGCCGATCGCGGGCGCTTCTTCGGGCCTGAGGCCGCGCAGAATGGCGACCAGACCGTTTTCCTTCAGGGCTTGCTTGAGCATTTCACACCTCGCTTGAAACTGTGGGTTGGACGCCTGCGATGAGTCCGGCCTGAACCGCCACCTGCCAGAGCCCGCGTTCGGTGGCCTGTTCGGCCTGAACGGCATCAGGGAAGCCTGCGGCGGCAAGCCCTCGGGAATAACGCGCGCACAGCGCTTCGTTGCCGATCAGGACGACCGACGACCGAGGCTGATGCCGTTGCTGTTGAAGTGCCGCCAATGCGGCCAGTTCATGACCGATCAGCAGACCGGACAAGTAATCCGCTTGGGCAGTGGCTTCGAGCTGGCCGGTTAACCCGAGGGTTCGTGTGCTGAAGATGGTCGACAGTGGCCCGGCCGCGCCTTGTTCGGACAAGGCGATCGTCAATCCACGATCAAAAGCCTGGGTGTCGAATGCATCGCTGCGCTGCATAGTCCGACCCAGAATGGTATGAGCGCAGAGTGCGGCGTAGACTTCGCCGGTCATGAAGGTATCGAACTGACGGATGCAGCCTTCGACGACTTCGACCCATTTGGAATGGCTGCCGGGCAAGCCGATCAGCATCGGGCCGGTGGCCTGCTCTGGAGTAAAGGAAGCCAGCACACCCAGCACCTGGGTTTCTTCGCCGCGCATCACATTGGGCAATGTCGAGCGCTGCAGCACGCCGGGGACGATATGGATCGTTACGTCACGGACACTGCGGACAGTCTGCAGCGCAGCACTGAGTTCGTTGACGCTGGCGGGCGTTTCCCGGTAGGTCGCTTCTTTCCAGCCCTGAGCGCTGCCGACCATGCCGCAGGCAATCACCGGCAGCCCGGGCTCTGCGTCCAGCCAGTCGCCACAGGCTTCGTCGAACGCCAGCTCGAAACCGTCACTGCACAGTGTTCCCGCGATCTGACGTGGGGTGGACGGGAGCTGCATGATGCCCGCGCTCAACGCGCGCTGTTGCAAGACCTGGCCGTGCTCGCCCAGTCGATAAGCCCGAAGTGAGGTCGTTCCCCAATCGAGCGCAATGAGTTGCGCCTGCATCGCTTCACCTGTTGTTTTTTTGAAAGTGAGTGCGAGCGGACTATAAGCCCATTACTGGACATATCTCAATATGTAAATTGCATTCCCATATAGTAGGATTACGGCAATGACCCAGATAGCGGACACGGTTCATCCGAACGCGATACGGAAGTGCGCTCTCGGCGATACGGAAAACCAGGCAAAAAAAATCGCGGGCAAGCG
>JARDZH010000296.1 GCA_029240955.1 Pseudomonas sp.
TGCCGCGTCAGCCCGCAGCCACAGGCCAGCGTGAAGGTGATCTGCGCCGGGCAGAGCGATGCCGGCATGGCGTTCTCGGCCCAGCACGCCGACCATAACTTCTGTTTCGGCAAAGGTGTGAACACACCGAAAGCGTTCGCCCCGGCTGCGCAGAAATTGATCGAAGCGAGCCGCAAGACGGGGCGCGACGTCACCTCGTTCGTGCTGATGATGGTGATCGCCGACGAAACCGACGAAGCAGCGCGGGCCAAATGGGACCACTACAAGGCCGGTGTCGATGAAGAGGCGGTGGCCTGGCTGGGCGTGCAGGGTGCGGTCGACAAGAAGTCCGGCGCCGACACCAATGTGCGGCAGATGGCTGACCCGACTTCGGCGGTGAACATCAACATGGGGACTCTGGTCGGTTCTTATGCCAGCGTCGCACGCATGCTCGATGAAGTGGCGGAAGTGGAGGGCACGGAAGGTGTGCTGCTGACGTTCGACGACTTCATCAAGGGCGTCGAAGCCTTCGGCCAGCGGATTCAGCCGCTGATGAAAAGTCGCCTCGACGTCGACACCCCGGTTCCTTCCCTGGCCGGCACCGTTCAGTCTGCCGTAGGGGCCGCCTCATGAAGAACGTAACGCTCTCTTCCAGCACACCGGCCGGCATCGCCGAGGTAGCCGGCGGCGGTGCAGCGCTGGTACTGCCGGCGCGCCCCGAGCCGTTGTACCTGCACGCGTCCAACACGGCGCTGATTGTGGTCGACATGCAGAACGCCTATGCCTCGGTAGGTGGCTATGTCGACTCGGCCGGCTTTGACATTTCCGGAGCCCAGGGTGTTATCGCCAGGGTCGGCCAAGCGATCAGCGCAGCGCGTGCCGCCGGGATCTGCGTGGTCTACCTGCAGAACGGCTGGGACAGCGATTACGTTGAGGCCGGCGGACCAGGCTCGCCGAACTGGTACAAGTCCAACGCGCTGAAAACCATGCGCAAGTTCCCGGAACTGCAGGGGCGATTTCTCGCCAAGGGCGGGTGGGACTACCAGATCGTCGATGAACTGAGCCCGCAGCCGGGCGATGTCATCGTGCCGAAACCGCGCTACAGCGGCTTCTTCAACAGCGCGCTGGACAGCACGTTGCGCGCCCGCGGCATCCGCAACCTGGTGTTCACCGGCATCGCCACCAACGTCTGCGTGGAGAGCACCCTGCGCGACGCTTTCCACCTCGAATACTTCGGCGTGATGCTCGAAGACGCGACCCACGAACTGGGCGGCGAACGCATCCAGGCCAGCACCGTTTACAACGTGGAAAGCTTCTTCGGCTGGGTTTCCACGGTGGCTGATTTCATCGGCAGCGTCTCGGCAGACTGATCGCCTCTTTCTGTCCCTCAAGCGAGCTTTCCTTTCAAGCCAGCTTTACCTTCATGCGAGGTTTCACCCATGCCCAAGCAAGTGATCACTCCCGCCGGAACCGGCAAACCGTTGGCTCCGTTCGTCCCCGGCACCCTGGCGGACGGCATTCTCTATGTGTCGGGCACGCTGCCGTTCGACAGCGAAAACAACGTTGTGCATGTCGGCGATGCCGCGGCGCAGACCCGCCACGTGCTGGACATCATCAAAAGCGTGGTCGAGACGGCGGGCGGCACCATGGATGACGTCACCATGAACCACATCTTCCTCACCGACTGGACGAACTACGCGGCCATCAATGCCGTATACGCCGAATATTTTCCCGGCGAGAAACCGGCCCGCTATTGCGTGCTGACCGGTCTGGTGAAACCCGACGCGCTGATCGAGATCGCCAGCGTGGCGCATATCGGTAAAGGTCGGTGAGCATGGCCCTGTATACAGAAGTGCACGGGCCGGCCGAGGCGCCGAGCGTGGTGCTGTCGTCCGGGCTGGGCGGCTCGGCAAGCTATTGGTCGAGCCTGATTCCGGTGCTGGTCGCGGCGGGCTACCGCGTCATTGCCTATGACCAGCGCGGCACCGGGCGCAGCCGTGAAGCGCTGCCGGAGGACTACTATATTGCCGACATGGCACGGGACATCCGCGATGTGCTCGACGCCACGCACACCGCTGCTTGCCACTTGGTCGGCCACGCCCTCGGCGGTCTGGCGGGATTGCAACTGGCGCTCGATTTCCCGGAACGTCTGCGCAGCCTGACCCTGATCAATGCCTGGGCAGCGCCCAACCCGCATTCGGCACGCTGCTTCGAGGCGCGCCTGGCGCTGCTCGATCATGTCGGGCCACGGGCCTATGTCGAGGCGCAGCCAATCTTCCTCTATCCGGCCAGTTGGTGCGCTGCGAATGCCGAGCGCGTACAGGCGGAAGTGGAACACTCCGCAGAGCACTTTCCCGGTGCCGCGACCATGAAGGCACGTATCGCTGCGCTGAGGCGTTTTGATATCCGCGAGCGCCTGGTGGATATCAATGTCGCCACGCTGGTCTCGGTTGCGAAGGATGACGTGCTGGTGCCCTGGACGTGCTCGCAAGCCCTCGCCGAGGGCCTGCCGAACGCCCAGCTGCACAGCGTCGAGCATGGCGCCCACGCTCACAACATCACCGCTGCCAGCGCATTCAATGAACGACTGCTGGCTTTTCTTGACGCGCAAACCCAGGTGTATTCATGAGCCAGCCTTTAAACGATGCAGCGCTGTCTGCCCTGTTCACAGACGCCCGCAGCCACAACGGCTGGACCGACCAGGGAATCGACGACGCGCTACTGCGTCAGCTATACGACCTGCTGAAAATGGCGCCGACCTCGGCCAACTGTTCGCCAGGGCGTTTCGTGTTCCTGCGCACTGCAGCCGCGAAAGAGCGCCTGGCACCCGCACTGTCCAAGGGGAATCTGGAAAAGACCATGACCGCGCCGGTGAGCGTGATCGTCGCCTGGGATACGGCGTTCTACGACCACCTGCCTGCGCTGTTCCCCCATGCCGACGCCAAGAGCTGGTTCACCCACAGCCCCGAGGCTGCTCACGAAACCGCCTTCCGCAACGGTTCATTGCAAGGCGCCTACCTGATCATGGCGGCCCGCTCTCTGGGCCTGGACGTGGGCGCGCTGTCTGGCTTCGACGTGAAGTCGGTTAATGAAGCGTTCTTCGCCGGCACGACCTGGACGGCCAATTTTATTGTAAATCTGGGGCACGGCAATCCGGACAAGCTGTTTGGTCGCCTGCCGCGCCTGGCCTTCGACGACGCCTGCCAATTGCTCTGAAACCAACCTGACTTCGGTGACCGATCATGTCCAGCAACCTTGCTGCAACCCTCCGCAATCCTGCTGCAACCGAGCCTGGCTTGCCGAGCAAAGCCGACTTTCGCAGCGCCATGGCGCGCCTCGGCGCTGCCGTCAACATCATCACCACCGACGGCCCGGGCGGGCGCGCCGGCTTCACGGCCTCGGCGGTGTGCAGTGTCAGTGACGAGCCACCCAGCCTGCTGGTGTGCCTTAACCGCAGCGCTTCGGTGTACGAGACCTTCAAACGCAACTCGGTGCTGTGCGTAAACGTGCTGGGCGCCGGGCATCAGGATATTTCCAACCTGTTCGGCGGCAAGACCTCAATGGACGAACGCTTCGCCGCGGCCACCTGGAACACGGGGGTCTCAGGTTCGCCAGTGATGGCAGAGGCCTGCGTCTCGTTCGACTGCCGGCTCAAGCAGATCACCGAGGTCGGCACCCACGACATCCTGATCTGTGAGGTGATTGCGATCCACACCACCCCGCAGGCTCACAGCCTGATCTATTTCAACCGCCAATACCACGAACTGCAGGCCAGTTGCTGAGCCTGCATCTGAGGAATGTCATGAACAAAGTCGTTTTCATCACTGGCGCCACTTCGGGTTTCGGCCGCGCCACAGCGCGGCGGTTCGCAGATGCCGGCTGGTCACTGATTCTCAGCGGCCGTCGCCGGGAACGTTTGTTGGCCTTGCAGGACGAATTGAGCGCCAAGGTGCCGGTGCATGTGGCTGAGCTGGATGTTCGAGATGCTGCGGCAGTGGGTAGGGCCGTTGCCGATTTGCCAACAGACTTTCGCAACGTTCACGCGCTGATCAACAATGCCGGCCTGGCGCTGGCCCCGCAACCGGCGCAGACCGTGGCGCTGCAGGACTGGCATACCATGATCGACACCAACATCACGGGGCTGGTGAACGTCACTCACGCCGTGCTGCCGCTGCTGCTGGAAACCGGCCAGGGCGCGAGCATCGTCAACATCGGTTCAGTGGCGGGCGAGTGGCCTTATCCAGGCGGCCATGTCTATGGCGCGAGCAAGGCGTTCGTCAAACAGTTCAGCTACAACCTGCGCTGCGACCTGATCGCTACAGGCGTGCGCGTCACCGATGTCGCGCCGGGTATCGCTGAAACCGAGTTCACCCTGGTGCGGACCAACGGCGACCAGGCGGCCTCC
>JARDZH010000297.1 GCA_029240955.1 Pseudomonas sp.
CCATCGGTATCGCGCGCCATGAACCACTGAGCGATGCCGCCTTTGGAGTTGCCGATCACCAGCGAAATGCCGCCGACCAGCTGTGCGCTGGCGGTGATCTGCGCATTGGCGTCTTCAAGGAGTTTGTACCGACCGTTGAGCGTGCTGTCGCGCAGGCTGAAAACGTCCGCCTGAGCCCGACCGTTGATGACATACAGCCACTGCTGACGAGGATCAATTTAGATCGACTTGATCGTGGCGGACGTCTGCGGCAAGTCGATGCGCGTCTGCTCTTGCGTCATCTCGCCCGTCATCATGTTCTCGGTCTGCTCAAGCGCCAGAACATGCAACTGGGTGCCAGTGGCGCCCGCCAGTTTCAGCCGGTCGGTGTCAGCCGTGAGGGTCACGTGCTCGACAGGACGACCTTGCTCATCCAGCACCAGCGGCGTTTCACCGTACGGCCAGACCACATTGGGTGTGATGGTCTTGCGATTGTCGGGGTAGGTCGTTTGATAGGTATGCCGGAATACCAGCACCTGCCCGTTCGACAGTCCGAGTGCGATCAGTGGCGCACCGGGCTGGTCCTTGCCAATGGACGTCACCTTCGCGCCAGCCGGGAGCGAGACGCTCAGGCGTTGCAGCTCTGCCCCACTCTGCAGGTCGAAAAAGACCATTTCGCCGGTGTCGGAAATCCGCATGGCGACCTGATTCTGCTCTTCGATCGTGATCAGCAACGGGTTGCCCGAGCTTTCCACCCATGGCGCGTCGAGCGCAGGCTGAGCGTTCAGGCTCGCACCCTGAAACAGCGGAGCGACCACGTAAGCGAGATAAAAGAAGATCAGGGTAATTGCTGCGAGCACCGCCAGGCCACCGACGGCCACGTACCAGCTGGTCAGACGGTCCTTGAGCGCACGGACACGCCGCTTGCGCTGCATCTGCGGCGTGTTGAAGTCGATCCGCTTCGCCAGCAAACGCTCATCGGTGGTGGAGTTGCCCAGCTTATTCATGCACAGATACCGTAGCCCGTCCTGTATGACGCATTGGTTACAACAGAGTGACGCAAAAAGGCCCGCCGCCTTTGAATTGTGGCTGCGGACCGTAAGGTTGATGACGGGCTCGTCCTGAGCCTCGCAGGTATTTCAATTATCTCGCCGCAACGCTGCCGGGGTTCTGCAGGCCCAGGTCCGTCAGGGCTTTTTCAACGACCCGTGACGGCAATGGAATGTACCCGTCTTTCATCACCACTTCCTGCCCTTGCCGCGACAACACCAACTTGAGGAACTCGGCCTCAAGCGGCGCGAGCGGCTTGTTGGGTGCCTTGTTCACGTAGACATACAGGAAACGCGCCAACGGATAGGTGCCGTTCAACGTGTTGGCTTCGGTGTCGTCAACGAATGCACCACCTTCCTTCTTGGCAAGCGGCACGGTTCTGACGCTCGATGTCTTGTAACCGATACCTGAATAACCGATACCGTTGAGCGAGCTGCTGATAGCACTGACGACCGACGCCGAACCAGGCTGTTCGTTGACATTGGGTTTGAAGTCACCTTTGCAGAGCGCCTCTTCCTTGAAATACCCGTAAGTACCCGAAACCGAGTTACGGCCGAACAGCTGGATTGGCTTGCCGGCCAGGTCGCCAGTCACGCCAACATCGCCCCAGGTTTTGGCCTCGGCTTTGGCGCCGCACAGCCGTGTGGAAGAAAAGATCGCGTCGACTTGCTCGATCGTGAGTCCTTTGACCGGGTTGTCCTTATGGACGAAAACCGCCAGGGCATCGACCGCAACCGGAATGGCGGTCGGTTTGTAGCCATGCTTCTGCTCGAACGCAGACAGTTCGCCGTCCTTCATCTTGCGGCTCATCGGACCAAGGTTCGCCGTACCCTCGGTCAACGCGGGCGGTGCAGTCGATGAACCCGCCGCCTGGATCTGAATGTTCACGCTCGGGTAGGCCTGCTTGTAGGCCTCGGCCCACATGGTCATCAGGTTCGCCAAGGTATCGGAACCGACACTCGACAGGTTCCCCGATACACCCGTGGTCTTGGTATAGGACTTGATTGCAGGGTCAACGGCTGCGAAGCCCGTGGCCGTCGCGGTGCCGGCAGCTACAAACGTCAGTGCGGTGATCAGATTCCTGAGTGTCATGCCTTGCGCTCCTCGCGGGGTATGGGAGGGTCCGCGATCAATGCTTTGCTCGCCGGATGAACACTTTATGAACCGATTATGACAATAAGATGAAAAAGGCCACCCTCTCGTCGAGATAGTGGCCTTTAGATGGCGTTGCTACTGAACCTGTTTGTCGGTCAGCGCTTCTGCGACAGCAGGTAAATGCCGATCGCCATGCCCATTCCGCAAAGGATCGCAACATACCAGGCCGGCCCCATCGGGCTGGACTTGAGCATGAAGGTCACGACCATCGGCGTCAGTCCACCGAAGATGGCGTACGCCAGGTTGTACGAGAACGACAGGCCGGAGAAGCGCACGACCGGTGGAAACGCTTTGACCATCACGTAGGGCACCGCACCGATGGTGCCGACGAACAAACCGGTCAACGCGTAAAGCGGGAACAGCACATCAGGCGAGTCGCGCAGGATGTGATAGAAGGTCCAGGAACTGGCCAGAAGACCGGCGCTGCCCAGCAGGAACACCCAGCCGGCGCCAAAACGGTCGGCCAGCGCACCGGCAGCAATGCAGCCAAGGCTCAGAAACACGATCGCCAGACTGTTGGCCTTCAGCGCAGTTGCAGGCGAGAAGCCATAGATCGTCTGCAAAATGGTCGGCGTCATCAGGATCACGACGATGATCCCGGCCGACAGCAACCAGGTCATCAGCATCGACAACGCGACAGCACCGCGGTGGTCACGCAGTACAGCCTTGAGCGGCACTTCCTCGGCGAGCGCCTTGCGCAGCTGCAACTCGGCGAATACCGGGGTTTCGTGCAGCAGGCGGCGAAGATAGACCGACATCAGGCCGAACACGCCACCGAGCAGGAATGGAATCCGCCAGGCGTAGTCCGAAACTTCGGTGGGGGTGTAGATGCTGTTGATGGCCGTCGCGACCAGCGAGCCGAGCAGAATGCCCGCCGTAAGCCCTGCGGTCAGCGTGCCGCAGGCGTAACCCACGTAACGCGCCGGCACGTGTTCGGAAACGAATACCCAGGCGCCCGGAACTTCACCGCCGATGGCAGCGCCCTGAATGACGCGCATCAGCAGCAGCAGAATCGGTGCCCACATGCCGATCTGTGCGTAGGTTGGCAGCAGACCCATGATCAGGGTCGGCACGGCCATCATGAAGATGCTCAGGGTGAACATCTTCTTGCGCCCCAAAAGGTCGCCGAAGTGCGCCATGACGATGCCGCCCAAGGGGCGCGCCAGATAGCCTGCGGCAAAAATGCCGAAGGTTTGCATCATGCGCAGCCAGTCGGGCATGTCCACCGGGAAGAACAGCTTCCCGACGACAGCGGCGAAAAACACGAAGATGATGAAATCGTAGAACTCCAGCGCTCCACCCAGAGCGGAGAGCGAAAGGGTTTTGTAATCGCTACGGGTCAACGGCCGCGACGGCGGCGCGGCACTTGCAGATACGGATGACATGACAAAGGCTTCTCTTGACTTTTCTTTGATTGGGCGAGCGACAGCTACGCTGGCTGCGGCGGGTTGGCATGCAGAAGCGATTGTCCGGCGGCAATGGTGCGGGTGGGCACCAAAATTGCCTGTACAGGAGATCTTGTTACCTGTAACGGGTCAGGCAAGATAGCAAATTGTTTCAAAAAGCACATAGCGCGAAGTGCTTGAGGACGAAATGGAGCACCGACGGTCGTCCTGCGTCGCTATGACCGATATACTCGCAGGCTGTCAACGGGGCTGGGAATTTGTGCGAAAACGTCTGAGTCAGCGGCTTTCGCAGAGTTTCCCTTCAAGGGGCCAACCGCGCTGTTTTGTGTCCGAACGCACAATCTTCATGCGCGCTGTTTTGAATGGCACCTGTCAACCGCGACAACACCATGAGAGTCATGGGTCAGAGGCACCCCAGGCATGATTGAGCTCGAACAAGAAGATCCAACTCCGCAAGGCGATCTTGCCTTGCAGATCACTGCACTTCCGCGCGAAACCAATGGTTTCGGCGACATCTTTGGCGGCTGGCTAGTGTCCCAGATGGACCTGGCCGGCACTGCAATGGCCAGCAAAGTGGCCGCAGGACGCGTTGCCACTGTCGCGATCGACCGCATGGCATTTTTGGTGCCGGTCGCTGTGGGTGAGCAATTGTCTTTCTATACCCGGACGCTGGAAGTCGGCCGTACGTCGATCAAGATGGTGGTCGAGGTGTGGAGCGACGACCCGTTGACCAGCGAGTGGCGCAAGGTGACCGAGGCGGTATTCGTCTTTGTCGCCATCGATGGCAGTGGCAG